>DATMMJ010000248.1:0-4721 GCA_035569795.1 Puia sp.
TGACTATCACCGTTTTGATGGTGTGTTGGAGACCGGTGTGATTATTTTTTCAAGATACCCGGTCGTGCAAACCTTGCAGCAGAAATTTAAAAAAGCGGCAAATATCCGCGCAAGTGAAAGCCTGATTGCTACGGATATAAATGTGGATGGCAACATCATTCGTCTTTTCACAACGCATCTGCAGAGCGTACTTTTCCGGGGCAAAGATTTCCACAACATAGAAATTATCAAAAACGCGGAAGACAGCATTCTGGAGGCTTCAAAATCCATTGTAAAAAAACTAAAGCGTGCATATAGCTTTCGTAGTGCACAGGCTGATTTGGTAAGACAGGAGTTAGATGCAAGTCCCCATCCAAATATCGTCTGCGGTGATTTTAATGATGTGCCCAACTCCTACACATATTTTCATATTCGGGGTAACATGCAGGATGCTTTCATACAAAAGGGATTTGGAATCGGCCGTTCATACGTAAACCTTTCACCCACCCTTCGCATAGACTATATACTGGCTTCGCCTGAATTTACAGTGCTCCAGTGCAAGCGAGTCAAGCTGCCCTATTCAGACCACCATCCTATCGTTGCCGACCTCGAGCTAAATCAGACCGCTAAATAGTGGTTTTGGCTTTCTAATCCTTGTTACTTGCAAAGAGTTCTCTGGTATAAGCTATGGATGCCTTCCGCAGCGATCTTCGGTTGGGCAGAGATTTGTCACAAGGAGCGATAGAATCTCGTACTTTTTGATCGCGTACTATATTTTGTACTTTTTTATGTACATTTACATGTACAAAATATACGCATTATGCAAGCAGTATCCATAACTCAGTTAAGAAGCAATATGAAAAAATATCTCGACGATGTTTCTAAGTCTTCGGATGTTATTGTTGTTTCCAGAGCTTCCGATGATGAAGCTGTTGTAATCTTATCCTTGAAGGAGTATAACTCGCTTAATGAAACCGGGCATTTACTATCGACTTCTACGAACAGAAGAAGGCTCCATGATTCCATAAATCAATTAAAGAAGGGAAAGACTCATAAATTCAAGTTATAAAAATTGTGCTCATGAATTTTGAGTTCACAGAGAATGGTTGGGAAGACTTTCAGTATTGGATAGAAACAGATAGCTCCATTGTTGAAAAAATCAAAGACCTGCTAAACGTAATTAAAAAAACCCCATTTCAGGGGACAGGAAAACCAGAGCCACTTAAATACGACCTGAAAGGTTATTGGTCAAGACGAATTACAGGTGAACACAGGCTTGTATACAAAGTAGAGGGCAAAAAAGGAGTAGACCAAAAATGTTCTATTATCCAATGTCGTTTTCATTACGATTGATGCTGGGCCATTCGGCATCATCCTATCGTTTTTGACCTGCAACTAAATCAGGTCGCCAAATAATGGTTTTGGTTTTCTAATCCTTGTTACTTTGTATGGAGTTCTGTGATATAAGCTATTTTTGCTCTTATGACCTTTTGTTGTACTTAGCATTGGCAAAAATCATTTGACAAATTCAAAATAACCCAATCCAGTTTTTTATTTCCCGGATCTGGCAATCCTTTTTTTTTGAGGAAATGGGCGGGCTAAAATATTATTTCAATCTGTTATAAATCAACACCAGAAAAAATTGTTATGAGTTCCTTAAAAGTGCATAATTCCTACACCAGACGCAAAGATTTGTTCACCCCCATCACCCCTGGACATGTGGGCATGTATGTCTGCGGTCCAACTGTCAGTGGGGAGAGCCATCTGGGTCATGCAAGGCCTTTTATTACGTTCGATGTCATTTACAGGTACCTTTTATTTCTGGGATATAAGGTTCGTTATGTGCGCAACATCACCGATGCAGGGCATTTTGAAGAAGAAGGACGCGAGGCGGAAGACAAGATTTCAAAAAAAGCGGTGATCGAAAAGCTGGAGCCCATGGAGCTGGTGCAGAAATACACCAACCTTTTCCACTGGGCCATGCGCCGGTTCAATAATCTGGATCCAAGCATCGAGCCAACCGCCACGGGCCATATTGTCGAGCAGATTGACATGATCAATAAAATCTTAGCGGATGGATATGCTTACCAGGTGAATGGATCAGTATATTTTGACGTAAAAAAGTATGCTGAAAAATACCCTTACGGCAAATTGAGCGGAAGGATTTTGGATGACCTGCTGGAAACAACCAGGGAGCTGGAAAGCCAGGAAGAAAAACGCAACACCCAGGATTTTGCTTTATGGAAGGCTGCGCCCCCGGAGCACATCATGCGTTGGAGGAGCCCTTGGGGTGAAGGTTTTCCAGGATGGCACATTGAATGCTCTGCCATGAGCACAAAATATCTTGGAGATGAATTTGATATCCACGGGGGCGGCATGGACCTCATGTTTCCTCATCATGAAAGCGAGATTGCTCAGAGTACCATCTGCAATCATAAAGTGCCGGCGCGCTACTGGCTGCACAATAACATGATTACGATCAATGGTAAAAAGATGGGCAAGAGCTATGGCAATCAGATCATGCTTACCGAAATGTTCACCGGCGATCATCCTCTATTGCAACAGGCGTATTCCCCAATGACGATTCGTTTTTTTATCCTGCAAACCCATTACCGAAGCACACTTGATTTTAGTAATGAAGCTTTGATTGGGGCTGAAAAAGGACTTAAACGACTCTGGGAAGCATATGAAAATTTAAAGAACCTGGAAAAAAATCCAAACCAGCTCTCCGGAGATAACACAGGAGAAGATATTTCAAATGAGGTGAATACATTACTGGATTCATTTGAAGACTCGATGAGTGATGATTTTAATACGGCAAAGGTTATTGCAGCGATGTTTGAGATCGTGCCGAAAATCAACGCCATAAAATATAACCTCGAAACCTCAGCTGGTGGAATTACCCCTGCATTACTGGCAAAAATGAAATCGCATTTTAAAATATTCTTGGAAGATATTTTGGGATTGAAAGATGAAAACGCAGCAGAACGCAACACCCTAAACGGCGTGCTGGACCTGCTTATTGACATCCGCCAACAAGCGAGGTTAAAAAAAGATTATGCAACTTCTGATAAAATCCGTAACCAGTTGCACGAGCTTGGCATTTTAATGAAAGACGAAAAAGACGGCAGGATGAGCTACAGCTTTGATTAGTTAAATCGTGATTTTAGGTAAATAAATTTATCTCTTATTCGTTACAGAACCAGTACGCGGGGCAAATTGCACAGGCGTCTGGAGGCTTTACTAAAAAATAGGGACTAAAAACTGGCCTTGGCTCTGAAATGCGCTTGGGATTGCAGAACAATCAAATTATATTTTTTTAAATAAAGAAATTCGAGTGGTGATTAATGGAGAGATTTTTGATCCTATGCAACTGAGTTTTAATGAAAACCGGGTTTATGAGAATGAAAGTTTTTGATTTCAAGAGTGTTTTTTTATCTGTCTTTTCTTTATTTGTCCTTGCTGGGTGCGTCAAATCAACCAATACGCCATCCATAACACCTGGCACCACCACCATTGCAGGTATGGTAAAACTTGCGGGCAATCTGACTTTGCTCGATAGTGCGATGTCAAAGGCGGGTCTGCTACCGACTCTTGACAGCGCTGGCCCTTACACCCTTTTTGCGCCGGTTAATATTGCATTCACTAATGCAGGTTTCTCGGATTCTACTTTCTATAAAGATTCAGTGGGCTATTTGAAAAGATGGATTCTATATCATATACTGGCGGGCTACGGTAAAACAGTGGCCATACTCGGAACTGAAATCAAATCTCCAAATTTTCCGGTCGTATCTGCAAGTGGCGACACCATGTTTTTAACACTCGATTCTGCAGGGTTGTTTGTGAATGGCAATCTTGTGACGCAAACTGATATCATTGCAAAAAACGGCGTCATCCAGGCCCTGTCTGGTGTACTCATCCCACCTTTTTATGGGAATATATACCAAACAATAAAGGCCTTGAGCGTTTCTTCTGATACAACATTGACTTATTTGGTAGCTGCTTTGGATAGGGCGAGCGCAAGTACTACCTATACAAACTTGGATACCTTGCTTTCGAGCGCGAGTTTATTTACTATTTTAGCGCCCACCAATGCCGCCTTCCAGTCTTTTGGCGATACGTCCATCAGCCAAGTTCAAAATGCAAATCCGGATACATTAGCAAGAATATTGCAATGTCACTTAATGAATGGAAGAGTGTTCTCATCCGACTTCCCGCAAGCCGGCTCCCTCGTCTCAATAGCCGGTGACTCCCTTGCATTTAGTTTTGGCCCGACGGTACGCAGCCCGGGAGATTCTACACCTGCTGCAATTATCGGTGTAAATAGACTCTCAACAAATGGGGTGATACATAAGGTGAATCAAATACTCAACTATTAGTCTTTATACCTCCCGCTCTAAACAAAAATTAAAAGTATTTTTTCAAAATTCTATTATTAATTTCAAGGGATAAAGATCAGACTTTATCATTACACCATGCTTTACACCGAGCACCTTTCAAAAGATAAGAAATTCAAGAAGCTCCTCGATCATCAAAAGCCTTTCAAACTAAAGAAACGAAAAATTGTCTATCTCGATTTATGCGTCTCTATCATGAGTCAGCAACTCTCTACAAAAGTCGCTGCTGTGATCCATAAACGCTTTTTGAATTTGTACCCGACTGCTGCCCCAACGCCTGAAGCGATTTTGGCAACGCCTCTTGAGATGCTGCGCAGGATTGGCTTATCGAACGCCAAAACAAAT
>DATMMJ010000249.1:0-2182 GCA_035569795.1 Puia sp.
CCTGGCAGAGAAAACGATCTGGTTTCCGTTCAATTGGAAATCAATCAACTGCCCTGCTTTAGCATCTTCATTCAATACTTTTATTTTCCCATTTACTACATAAAGTGCGGATGTATACTCATCATTTACTGGCAAAGTGAACAATTTGCCTGCTCTTATTTTTATATGATAAAAAAACATCGGCGTTTGCGTAACAACGGGAGATTCTTTGTCTTTATAATTTCCTATCAACACTTTCAGCAAACTATCTTCACCTTTTATCTCGGGAAAATCTCCTGACGGGTAATTGCGAAAAGACGCATCCACAAATTTATCTTTCGAAGGAAGATTGATCCAGACCTGCATCAGTTCGAGCTTCCCACCTGATTTGAGAAAATTTTCCGTAGGGCCTTCAGAATGTACGATGCCCGAGCCGGATGTCATCCAGTTGATATCTCCGCCTTTGGCAACTATATCATGTCCCTTGCTGTCGCGATGAAAAAACTCCCCGTCAATAAGGTAGGTCACCACTTCAAAACCCGCATGCGGGTGTGGCGGTATACGCATGGTAGCGCCAGGGGTCACATCCACCGGCACCAGGTGATGGATCAGAATAAACGGGTCAACCTGTTTGAGGTTGCGGGTGGGTAAGGCCTGTAAGACTTTGTTAGTACCGACCATTTCCACGGTGGCTGTTTCTATACGGGCAATGGTTCTTGTTGTCATATGCTGATATTTTAATGTTCAAACATCAATTTAAATGCCAACAATACCCCCCGACTTGTATAGTCGTCAAATGAGACAGTTCGTCAGTTCAAAAGGTCTGTTCGATTTGTTCTTCAATAGGCCGGTTCTCATTGAATTCCAGTATGAAATTATTCATACCCTCGCCAACCATAATATTCATGTATTTCTCCTGAATCAGCTCCAGCATGGACAGGAAAAGGAAGATGGCATATATGCGGTTTTCGCAAACGGAGAATATTTTTTCAAACGAAACCACTTTTTCCTCCTGCACCACATGCAGTATGTGGTCCCGGCTTTGGTCCATTGTGTATTCATATTGCACGACCGTGTGCACGGGCCTGTTTTGTTTTTCCTGAAGGCGCTGGATTACACGCTCAAATGCTTTCATGAGCTTAAAGAGCGTGACGTTTTGTATCTCTGTCCCCTCGCTACTTTCTTCGCCAATATGGGAGAGCTCTTTTTGCAAATTACCGCGTTTTACAACGAGCATGCGCATCGCCTCCATCTCAGCCATGCGGGAAGAGGCTTCTTTGTATCGTTTATACTCAAGCAATTTATCAATCAGTTCCTGGCGCGGGTCAATTTCATTGCCTTGTTCATCCAATTCTTTTCTTGGCAAAAGCATTTTTGCTTTAATGCGCATGAGCGTGGAAACAAAAAGTATGAATTCACTGGATAACTCAATATTGTGGTGTTCCTGCTCATGTATAAAGTGAAGAAAATCCTGAATAATTTTATGAATGGGCACATTATAGATATCAAGCTCATCACGTTCGATAAAAAATAATAACAGATCAAACGGGCCTTCAAACTGAGGCAGTTTTATGTGATAGGAAGTGTTGCTCAATGAGGTTATTTTTAAAAATCAAAAGTTTATAGCAGGTCTGGAAATTGATAAACTATACGGAACAAATGTAAGCAAACACGCAGAGACCAGTATGCTAAAACTTATACGCAATCCCTAAACCGAACAATTCCTGTATTTGCGGTTTGGGGCCACCTGCGGTGCCATCGGCATTTACAGACTTGATATCATTATCATAAATCATGTTGAGAGACAGGCTCATGCTTATTATTTTGGATATTTTCACCGCAATCACGTTAGTCCAGTACAGGCTAATGTTTTGGGGGTTATGCAAATAATTGGAGAACAAATCAAGCCGGCCATTGTAAAACGCACTGGGGCTGATCTTCTTATTGTAGCTGATGCTTACAAAGGCGCCGAATTCGAAGCGGGATTTTTTGCCGGAGTCCACACCATAAGCGCCTTTAAGCGAAAGCGAATCATTTTGAACAATTACCCATCTTGCAGTCGCAGGAGAAATAAAAAATGAAAAATCATCATTTGGCTTGTAATTCAAACCCGGGGATAATAAAATATATGCAGGCGCCAGAAAATCTGAAGTCAATTGTTTTTGTAAAGGCGGAGCGGGGTATGCATACCCCGGGGCAAATT
>DATMMJ010000250.1:0-5760 GCA_035569795.1 Puia sp.
AGAAATACCCAGTTGGTAGAATACATTTTTGATTCGACAAGTATTTTTCCAAGATCTTCTGTTGCCTGCAGGGAAGGGTCTATCACACGTGAGATATTCTCAGAAAGCTTCTTGTTGTTATTTAGTGTAATAATCGTAGCAACGCCATTAATCACAAACAATAAAACGAGTAGGGAAAAACTCAGGTAAATTTTCTGTTTCAGGCTCATTGTTTACGTTTTAGGAGTATATCGTTATCGTATGTTGAAGCTAAAGCCTGCCATCACGCTGATGGGATCTTCGTGCTGTCCATAAAAAATCTCTGTTGTTTTTTTGGTCAGGTCCATGTCTTCGCCCACACTTCGATAATTTTGATTTAACGCATTATGGATATTGACGAAGATGGAGTACTTCTTTGCTAGACTATACCTCAAAGAAAGATTGAGCAGGGCATAGCCTGCAATAGTCTGGCGTCTCATTATTGCCGAGGTAGTATCACTAAAACCTGTTAGATGCTGTTTGCCTAATATAGTGAGCCGGGGGGAAAAAGTAAATTTTCCGGCTTTCAGATCAGTTCCTATATGAATGATAAAGGGGGAAATGTATTCGAGTTGTGCAAGTTGACCCGCCGTTGAATTTACAGTTCCGCCAGTATAACTCAAAGAAGCGTAACTATTGAGTTTTGCGCTACCGATACTATTCTTATAGTTAAGCTGCAAGCTTCCACCATAGCTCTTCTGTTTTCCTTCGTTGACCGTGACTTCAACATAATCAACTGTTGCGCCTGCAAAGCTGTTATTATACAAGTGGGTAGACTTGTTGTCGTCCGCAATGGTGTGCAGGTTGGTTAGTAAAGTGTAGTATCCATCGAGGGTAATACTGAAATTATCCGTAGCATATTGACGAATGCTTAATTCCAGGTTGTGCGATGTTATTGGCTTCAGGCCCGGATTGGGCAGGTGCATAAAATTGGAATGATAGGTCCTGCCTGAATCCGGGGTATCAAAGGACCCGAAATTCTCATAGGTATCGATAGGACTTGGCGCAAGAAAGGCACTTCCATAGAGCGCTTTTATGGTAGTTTGGCTAAATGGCTTATAGACAACCCCTAGACGCGGGTTCAGTGTATTTCCATAACGTGAATTGACATCATACCGGGCCCCAAGTGTAAAATTCAGTTTATCTGCAGGAGCATATTGCGTCTGGAAATAGGTACCAATGTTATTATACCTTAAAATATTGAAGAGCGCAGGCAGCCCTTCGGGTCTGTTAATAGTTTCTGTGCCCTGGTACTCTCCAGATGTATAACTGTTTTTGTCAACGGGTTCCTCTAATCCGCCGGCCGAGGGAACGGAATAATAGCTTGAAAACCCAGCGCCCCCTGTAAAATTTAATTTTTCATCTATCTTCCAATCCACCTGCTCTTCTAATTTTATCATCGCACCGCTGGAATACAGGTATGATGGCTCCATATTTGAATATGAGGTACGGGAATTTGTTTTGGGATCTAGCAAATAGGCGCTACTCATCAATGTGCTCGTGGAAGTGATGTTTGCAAATGATTTTTTATACGAAGCATTTGCCATATTGATATGCTGGCCCGCATACACATTGTTATTAAACACATTGTTATTCGCGTTATCAGAAAAAGATAAGGGTGTTCTGGCATAATTGCAGAATACGGCAATCGAAAAGTCATCTAGGTGCAATGCGGCAAATACATTGAAGGCGCTCATTGGCGCCCCATAGTTAGGGTTTACCGTCGTATTTGGAGTCATGGGACCGTAAATGGTGTTGAAGGTCCCCGATTTGAGTGAAGCTGGGCTAAATAAAGAGTCCTGTTTAGCATAGAGTTTAGTATAGTCAGGCTGCTGATCGTAAAAATATTGCCCGGAGACGATGAGGTTTGCATGGTCCCCGAGTTTCTTTGCAATAAAGAGTGCATTATTGGTCTGGCCGTACATCCCGATCGCAGTAGACGCATCGATTAAGATGCTTTTCCCTGAAGCATTCTTCTTTGTTATTATATTGATTACACCAGATACTGCGTCTGCTCCATAGAGTGCAGAAGCAGGGCCATAAACGACTTCTATCTGCTGAGCCAGATTTACGGGGTAATTTTCAAAAATCGGCATTGCCTCGTTAGTTGGCGATGAAATGCGTACACCGTCTAAAAGCAAGATGAACTTATCTTGTCCGGGGACGCCCCGCATGGTAAAATTGTTTAATGAGAGCGCATATAATTTATCATCGACTTTCATATCGGGTAGATCTTTAAGTACATCTAATAAGGACGTATACCCCCGCATTTTGATCTGCTCCTCCGTAATTACGATCACTGTCGCAGGGGCTTTGTCGAGCTCCTGGTTTGTCATGCTGGCAGTAGTTATTTTTATATTCAACAGATCTTTCAGGCTTAGCGCCTCTAGGTTACTGGTATCTGTTTGACTGCGGACGCTGCCAGATGCAATCATCAACACCAAAAGGCAAATCCGAGCTTTTGGAACAAAGAACTTGTTAAAAACAAACTGATTTTTTTTCATAGTCTATTATTGATCTATTTTATAATTGTTGCCAAGGACAGCAGTTCAGAAGCAATACCCAGCCTCCTTTGCTCTATGTTGTTTTTATTTATTTCCAGTCTCAGGTGATCTCCGACAGTGATAAAATTGATACAGGAACCTTTGGTTGCTAGCCCCTCTGCCTCGGAAACAAGTAATATGGGGCTGCCTGCCGTTCGCACGGCAATCTTTTTAAGACTACTGCTTTGGTCTTCATTGATAAAAAGAATATTGCAATTATAAGAGTCCGCGGAAGAAGAGAATCTCCTGATCACTATTTTCCGGTTACCAACAGTTTTGTTGGCAATGAAAGTTTTTAGTTCATCTGCAAGTGGCGAGTCCCCGACCATCCCGATAATAAAATCACCTGTTTTTTTGCTTTCTGGCCAGTCGATATATTTTGTAAACCGGTAAATGATATTGGCTTGAACGGCATAATCTGTGGCCTGCTGGGCCTCAATAACGGGCATGCCGACGAGAAGAAAAATAATGAGTAACCATGGCAGTTTAAAGATTCCCCGGCCGGGGTTTCCAGGTTTGCGCCTGCTTAATTCCGAGATCGCAATATTCTCAGTTTTCTTCATATAGGGTTAGTTACAGATGGGGCGACTGCAGCTTTAAATGCCGATGCATATTCAATGAAAATTGAAGAAATACGCACAGTAAATGACCCGTAAACGTTAGGCAATGATCCCAGTACCTCTAAGCTTGAATTTGTTGAAGCGTTGCAGGCAAATGCAATGGATAAACAAGGGATACAGGGAATTTTCATAGTTATTGGCTAATTAATATATGAAAGGTGAGCGTGAGTCAAAACGCGCAGTTCCGCATATTATTAGGAGCTCAACTTTGCAATACTCATTTACATGCGGATACTATGGGTAGTATCATATATCTGATGCGTAGGAAAATGTAAAATAATCTCAAAACAAATACTTAAACTTTAGAAAAGATGTTTCAAGGCCGCCGTCCGCTGCCATCGGAAAACTTCTCGAATCCATCAGCAGCGCCCAAATCATTGACATATGGCCCTTTCGATTTGACCTAGCCATCATTTTTGGAATAATTCAAGAATTGTGTCGATTTGGGTAATGAACGCCTGGTTGAAAAGAATTCCTTTTTAGATATTTGATTTATCATGTAGGGTGTTACTTAATCTATTATCCAGGAAAGGACAGAATAGGTATTTGCAAAATGACATTCAGGGATTGCTACAAAAGCGGCGAAGGCAGCCCAGCCGAATATTTGCCAGATCAAAACCAAAGAGATTGAAAACGCATGAGCCGAGAAGATACCTAAATGAAACAGAAGAGTTCCGGCGACTTTAAATAGTCGTCACGTGGGTAAATGATAACGCTACTTAAAGAATTCAGCGCTTTATAGCACGTCGCATGCTCAGTAAGGTGCTCCATGGAATAGTTTTTGTGCCATTTGTCTTATAATAATAAAACACTTTGGAAAAGCCTCTGGAAGAACTATCTGCCTCCGCCTTGCGAAAACTCCTCATTGCAGAGATAAAACAATTTATTATTTGCCTGGATTACAGCGCCCTAGAAGAATTGCAGGGATTGAAGCGCCATCTGAGGAGGATTTTTGATCTGCTCAAAGACAAAGAATTTCAGGAATCCCAACCTCTCCCCTGGGGAAAAAATTCTATACAGCATGCGGAGGTAAATCCACAAACCGAATATGTGGACAAAATTATTTCTGAGGCTTAATATTAAGCTTCTATCCTAATATTTAATGAGTAGGAGCCAATATTGCGGGTTGGTACGATGATTGAACTTGAAGAATTGGCATTTCAATCGGATATTGAATTTTAAACCGGGCAGGATTTCTATCCAGCCCTTTTTAATTTGACAAGGGTATCTTTTATCGGATACGGTTGGAGCTACGTTTATAGAACCTATTAATTTTTGCATTCGCAATTGCTAATTTCATCTCTGCAACTGTTGAACACTTACATTAAATCCGACTCCTATTGCAGCAAATTTTTTCCATTCCGCTTCACTTGTCTGCCTATGCCAGGTTGATGAACTAAGAAGGCCTGCGGATAAAAAAATAGCTCCTGTTTTGGGGATGGCAGAAGCGCCTTGAATCCATTCAAGAGCAATGAAAATATCGCCTTTCATCCGTATATTGTATTGAATGAGGTTTATCCTATACGTTCCAGGTTTTTTCCCAACATAAGCAAATACATTTTGACCCATTATATTTTCGAAAGGGAGCCCATTTTTGAGATTATAAATATTCAGCCTGAAAATCGCTGTATCAAGCCGGTTCTCAGAAACGGTGAAACTAAAATCATTAAGCAGGACTGGTTTTTTACCAAGACTTATCTTGATGCCGATTTCGCTGCCCAGGAATTTCAAGGGAAACCCAAAACTTATGAATTTTGAAGTGCTGCTGTTGCCGATTTTTTTCTTCCTTCCGATTTGAGCGCTAACTACCACTTCTTTTAGCTCATTTGCTTTTTCAAAAAGCAGGATTGTGGCCCCTTTGTGACGGTTTAAAAGATCAGCTATCCTGAATACTCGGCTTTGATATCCCACTATAGAGACCCTTAAGCTGTCATTTTTCAGATCGCTTTTCATTTTTATGATAAAGGTTCCATCGGTTTGCGCAACAGTGCCAATATTTTTTCCTGGAACGCCGATATTCGCATAGCCAATAGAGGCGCTATTTTTTGCGTCGATGATTTTTCCACTGATCACTAATAAGGCTTTCTGGTCTCCCATATTTGCAATAGGATAGAGGGTATCTGCCTCGTGGGTTTGCCATATTGAAGAAAGTTGAGCTGATAGGCCACTGGATTGATGTTTCAGATAATTGTCGAAATAGTTTAGCGCAAATCTTTTTACCTGGTCATAAAACTGCCTATTCTTGTTTTCTGCCTCTGTGCCCTGGGGCTTGAGGGAAAGCAAACAGGAGAAATTCTCATGCGCCGTTTGCGGAAAACGCAGATATATCTTTTGAACATTGATCAGAGGCAAAATATTGAAGATGGAATCGGTATTCCTTTCCTCTTGTTTTGATCCACTTTCCAAATAAGCATAAGGCATCTTTGATTTGCTTAGTCCAAAAGACATAGAATTTCTTAAGGTATTAAAACTACTGTCTGCTTGCCCGGAATCCCCATAGTAATGCATTTCAGAACCATCTAAAGATAAAATTGCTTTTAAGTCGTTGAAGCGCATAGCAAGGCCCAAGGCCGCAAGTC
>DATMMJ010000251.1:0-8251 GCA_035569795.1 Puia sp.
TTTTCACCGCCGTTTTTAAATTCGCCGGGCGTCATGCCTTCAATTTTAATAAACAAATCATGCAACCGGCTAGTCCCCGAAAGACCCGTTTCAAAAGAGGCATCAACCAAGGTTGATTGCTTATCTTTTAAAATATTTTTCGCATATTCAATGCTTGTATATTGCAAAAACTTTTTGGGGCTCACGCCTGCCCAGGCTGTAAAGAGCCGCTGAAAATGAAATGGGCTTAAATGAACTTTCTCTGCTACTTCAGCCAAATCAGGCTGGCTTTTAAAATGAATTTTGATATAATCAATTGCCTCAGCAATGCGGTTATAGTTAACGGTATCCTGCGATGACATGATATTAAATTTAGGGTACAAAAATATTTCACAACTGATCCCTATCAAACCCGAAACTTGCGGACTTCGGAATATTTATACAAAACACGGAATCATCCTGACAACATGCTTTTTGCAAGGCTTTGGATACCAAACAATTTTTCGTGAATTTTGGCTTCTTTAAAACAAAAATTCTCTCAAAAACAATCTTTAGATGATTTTTCGAAGTCAACATAAAAGGACAGACGAGCGCAAAAAAACGCCATTCAAAATTAGAATATGCCTTTCATATATTGCCGCGATAACCACACATGTCGCTACATGGATATTTACAAGCTAATTTAAATGAAATAAAATGGTAAATAAGAAATTTGAAACTTCTCCCCAGGTATATGCAAGAATTGGTGGCTTGTCGTATTTAATCATTATTGTAGCAGGCGTTTTGGGAGAAATATTTATTAGGAGCAAGATTATTGTATTTGGCAACGCAACTGCAACAACCCAAAATATATCAGCGTCTCCCTTGCTGTGGCGCATCGGTATTTTTGGTGATCTTGTCATGCACGTGTTTGATCTTGTTTTAGGAATAATTTACTATACACTTTTCAAACGAGTAAATAAAATCCTTGCCTCGCTTTCACTTCTTTTCGGTTTGATACAAACTGCTGTTTTAGTGGCAAATAAAATGAATCTGATGATGCCATTATTGCTCTTGGACGATGCCAATTATTTAAAGGCATTTAACCTACAACAATTGCAAGCACTAAGTTACCTTTCAATCAAGGCGCATGAATATGGCTTTGGGATAGGTCTTATATTTTTTGGGTTTGCGTGCCTTATAGATGGATACTTGATTTTTAGATCTGATTTCTTGCCCAGGTTTTTAGGTGTTATGATATTTATCACTGGTCTAAGTTATCTGACAAATAGTTTTTTGCTCATTTTCTCTCCTCATGTTGCAGATGCACTATTCCCTACTATTCTTGGTCCGTTAGCTTTCGTAGGAGAATTTTCATTGTGCCTATGGCTACTTGTAAAAGGGGTGAATGTTAAAAAATGGGGGGAGCGAGTAACATTTTCTCAGCAATAATCCTAGTAGTCACTATTGACGCAAATGTACTGAAAGGCAACTGCCAAAAAGCACGCAAACCTTGGCATTTACAAGTGAATTTCATTTTATCTTAAATGACAGATCTCAAAGAGGAGGGGCCCTTAACCTTTCCGCCAACATAACGCCAATGCTGTGTGCAGGCTTTCATTACTCTGCGATTCAGTACTTTTTTGAAAACAAGGCTCAATCGATGATTTTTAAAGCCGGCTTAAGTTTGCCATTGTGACATGAAGTGCAATTAACGATGTGCCTTTCAGAACTTAGCCCTTTAATGTTTACTAAATATTCGCTGTTAATTTTTGTAGTCATTTCTGACATTTGTCTTGCAATGTCCTTTTTTGGATTAGAATCAAGCGCCCAATTGCTTGTTTCGTGACAATGATTGCAACTGACTCCTAAGGCTCTACTCCAACTATTCATCGCTAGCAATAAATTCTCGGCCGGAAACCCGCCTAAAACCTTTAAATTTTCAAATACAGAGTCAACTCTCATTTTTTCTTTGCCTTTGATTTTTTCCTTTATCTCATTTATATACTTGTTTCTACTTGCTTGCAAGGTATCTTGATTGGCATGACCAACAGAAACTTGATTCTTAATGCCCATAGATGAAAAAAAAATAATACTGAAGATTGATACGGTAACTATGCGTATTTTCATAAAAAATGATTTGTGAAATTTATATACGCCTTTCAAATACCTGGCTCCTATTTTTGAAGAGTCGACAGCTTGCACCAAACATCCAGTGTGAATTCCAGGAAATTACGTTCCTTCAGTCCCGTTTGGTGATTCTGATTTTTGTTTACCACTCAAGTTAAGAAGATTTTTGCTTCGGAAGTAAGCCAGCAAGCTTTTTCGGCCTGAGCTCTTTTTACATCACTTAGTCCTACCTTGAGCTACGGCTTTTAACCATCGGTTAAAGAGGATGTACATCTGAACGATAGGCTTACCAGAAATTATAGGCTATAAACAAAACTATCCTTACGTTATAGTTTGCACGGCTAGTCTAAAACATGGATCTATTAATTATTAACCATAATCTTCCTTGCTTGTATCTGACCTTTAAAATTAATAACCTTCACAACATACACTCCATTGGCGATTACTGGTAAATTAATTGGAATAATATTATTCCCAATTGATGCCGATATTTGTTTCAATACCACAGCCCCTGATTCGTCTAAAATTTGAATGGTTATGTTTTGATTGCCAGAAAAGTTGCTGTTGTTTAAAAGAAATAATTGATTATGTGCAGGATTGGGAAATATATCAACAAGGCTAAGACTAAATGTGACTGGAATAATTTTTGAATACTGAAAATTACCATTAGGATCAAACTGTTTAAGACGATAATAATTTATGCCTTCCAGAGGATTGTTATCATTAAAACTATAATTCTGAATTAAGGTAGAATCGCTCTGGCCATTTACACTTCCTATCGGTACAAAATCCGATATACTACTGCTTCTTTCTATATTAACGTGGTCAATAGCTTCATCATTCGTTGCAGCCCATTGCAATAGCGCATATTTGTTGCCAATGTTTTGCACATTGAAATTTAAAATCCCAATAGATAATACCCCATCGCTAATTATAGAAACATTATCGATGAGTGCTGTGCCTAATCGAGTGTTGTCATGCGTGGTATAGGCAATGCCAACGTAGGCATTTGTACCCAGTGCTATGGTTGCCGAGTCGACCGCAGTCCAGATTGTTCCGTCTGGTGATATATACCCTACATATTTATTTCCACTGCTAACGATTTTTACCCAGTACGGGGCCACCATGCTTCCTTGGGCCGTGTTGAGCGTTCCATTGTTTTGCAAACTCCGATTTTGAAAAGTACCCCCATTGCCAGGAGTTATCGCCATAAAAACATTTGGAGCACCAGCATCAAAACTGGATCGAAACATTACACCTGCTTTTGCCCATGGATCCGTATTCTGAACAGACACCACTCTTGCCATTATTTCTACTTTGTTCCCAGCCACAGGCTGGTAAACATAGTGAAAGGCATCAACTGCACCCCATATATCATTGCCTGAAGCAGTAACTGTAAAGGTTCCGCTGCTGTCACATACATCTCCAGGAAATGCAACATAACCTACATCAGCGCTCACCCACCGGCCAGGCAATGTAAAAGGGCATGATGATGCAGGTGGGGGATTAAGGCCATATACGTTTAGCTTATTCGAAAATGTTGCCATGTATACTTTTCCATTGGCAATAGTTGGCACCACAAATTTTGCCAACTTCCCGATCGAATCGCGCTTTCCGTTCATATTGCTGTTCCACAACTCATGAGTTACGTTAGTGGCGTCGTATGCTTGCAAAATACCGGGGACTACAGAATGGTTTGCATCTCCATTGATGGGATGTGAAGTCCATAGAATACCTGTGCCTTGTTGACCTCCATTGGAAGAAAGGGCAAGTATAGCTCCCGGCATTCCTTCCGGCAGTTGCGTGTTACCAATAATCTGGTTCAATGTATCAAAAAGCAAAGAAGCCCTTCGAAAAGGAAACTGTTTTAAAAGCCCATCTTCAGCCCAGGCGTATACAAATTCATTACCATTAGCGTCCGGATAATAAACTGGCGAGCCATGTATATGCTTATCAGATGAGGTAGGTGATGCATTCACATTTAATTGTTCCAACACATTTGAATTATCGGTGGTTGTGCCACCCATATGCGTGTCATCAATCATATATAAATAGCTTTCTTTGCTGCCCGATAAAGATAAATTGGTGTTTGGTATTAGTAGTACGCCATCAACTCCGTAATCCATGTCATTGTTATCAAGATAGGCATAGTTGTTTGGGGTAAAAAAGTCTGCCACTTGTAAATTACCCGATGCGGTAGATAATTTAATAAGGCTTTCAGGCCTGTTAGAAGTATCATTTGCACTGCCTGTAATTGCTGTTTCACCATTGCCAGAGCTCACATATATGTATCCACTATCATCAACCGCAGGTGCTTGGCCGCTCATCCAAATGCCACCTAAACCGCCATTTCTCGTATCATTATAAACATACTTTTGCGCAAGCGAGCTCGCGTCGTACCCTATGACCCAGCCATGATAAGGGCCCAAATCACAATGAGAGGCCCATGCAATGTAGACTATTCCGTTATACAGAAGTAAGCCAGGGCGTTGGTTTTGTTGCCTTTCATTAAATAAAATAGTAGTTCCATTACTTCCATCTCCTGTTCCTGCAATAGTAGCTGTGATATAAACTGGGCTGTTAGATTTTTCGCTTCCATCTATAAGACTGATCGCGTGCAAATACTGTACGAAAGTCGTTCCGCTATTGTCTACACTTCTAGCCACAACATATAAAGTATTCGTCGTAGAATCAATTACCGGGGTTCCCACTATACCTATATTTCCGCTAAAATCCAGATAATTCCCGCCACAGGCGTCGGGAAAATCTGTATTCCTTAATCGCCGATAACCAGGATAAGTTAGATTAACCTGCCAATAGGGAGTAGTCACGCTTGAATCATCAGCATCAAAAGCATATACAGAATTATTAACTGTCGCAACAATTACAATATTGTGAATACCTCCGCCAATATTAACACTGCTCCTCACTAAAGGCTGTGCATAAATCTGGTCATCCACCTGTCTTGAAAAAACCTTTCCGAAATTGCCACCACTTACAGTTGCTTGGGTCAGCTGCGATTCGTTACTATTTAATCCTGTTCTTTTTAAATCATTGTGCTGGGTAACTACATTGACTTGAGCACTAGATTGCATATTAATTGCTAAGCACAAAAGAACTAATAAAAAAGTATTTACCTGTTTGGGAAAGTAAATCAAATAAAGATTGTGCGGGGCGGTAGGTCTTACGGCTGAAGTTTTCATATCACAAAATAATAAAATTTATAGACAAAGGAAACTAATGGCAAACAAAGTCTTTAATATACATGACCAGACCTCTTTTTTTATATGTGCCAGAATTCATGCCATACCCTTTTTATTGATATAATTCAATATTACGGTAGGCTACTAAGCCCGCCATACTTGGCGTCGTTGTATTTGTAGACATTTTCTTTTGATGAGATTTAAAGATTATTTCATTTACTTCTTTTGCCCCTAAACGTTAATGTAAGAAATGTTCCAGCAGTTCACTTCTTCATTCTAATTTAAAAGATGCCTTGGTTAGTTTCTGTCTTAGAATTGTCCCAAAATAAAAATTAAGAATCGCCACTCAACAAGTGGTTTTACGCTTTCCGGAAGATTGTGGAAAATGAAAAACATTGATAGGATAATTACGGTTTACTCAAAATTGAATAGAGGCATTCAGTTTAAAAACCCATAATACATTTTGGCTTGCTGGCCAGTGATCTTTGATATAAGAACGTGCAACTTCTTGATCAATAATTGACAAGGTGATATTCGTTGGGAATTTGAACAACGAAATCTTATCCATGAAGATTCGTCCAAGAAAAACCTTTTGATGGCTTCTTCACAGGAAGGCTTTCCGATGGCAACCGCAGAAGCATAGCCCTAGGTCTTCCCAATAATTCAACAGATACCGGTGATGTTTTAAGATTTTTGTTAAGTAACAAGAATGGTTTTCTCTTCCGTGAAACTGAATTTTAGGCTATATACAAGACAACTGATAAAAGATGTAACGGTTTTTTCTTTTCATTGCCAGGCTAAGTGAACAAAAAGTCATTAGTGGATTGAAAGAAACTTTTTATAACAATGGGAAAGAGCTATAAATTACAGGCGTTTGACCTTTAAGAGAGAAAGTTGTGGAGGCATCCAATGAAAATTCAAAACTAAATATATAGGCTACTGGATAAAAATGGCTTCCATGATTTGATGGCTATTTGCTCTGCATTTGTTTTCCATCCGGTGCGAAGGGATCCAGATGACGGTGTCTATTGGAAAAATCTAAGCAAAAATGATAAACAACAGTTTGTCCAGAATGCGCGGTCGTGATTCAAAAGTCGTCGAATGAAAGTAATTGGCATAGATGCAGTAACAATAATTCCTGGAAAAGGTGGCGCAGGAGGCGGAATCTGGACATATGCCATGAATATCCTTAAAACACTTGATCAACAACTTTCCCAGGTTGAATCAGATATCAAGATCAAAGTTTTTGTAAACAAATCTTTTGATCTTGACCTTAGGCATATTGATATTATTCGAATTGATTTGAATACGGAGTCTTTTTTAAGCAGGATGATGTATGTTCATTTTGTAGTTCCTTCCTTGTGCAAAAAGTATCAGATAGATGTATTGCATAAGATGACCCCAGAAGTGCCTTTTTTTTATAAAGGCAAAATGGTTATAACTATCCATGATTTCATGAACGATTTCTATTTTGAAAAAGGGTACAATACCAACAATGTTTTCCAATTATTAAAGTTGTATTATTTTAAACAGATAGAAAAACTTGCGGTAAAAAAAAGCGCACTCATATTTACAAACTCTATATCAGTCACGGATGAATTAATAAGAAAGTATGGCAATAAAAATGTACTGGTTACCGGTCCAGGAAATTCACTAACTGAAATATTGGTTTCATGTCAGAAGAAAACACCTATCTGTTTTTGTTGCGTGGCAGGCTATTACCCCCATAAAGGCCATATGAAAGTCATTGAATTGGTTGAAATACTTGTTTCAAAATATGGTCTCGACATAAAACTATATTTCAGGGGAAATCCTGGCTATCATAAATATTTCAATTCGATACTGGATCGAATCAGGCAGTCTTCATGCAAGGAAAGAATTGTAATTGAAGATTTTGTAATACAGGATTCGATAAATGAAATTTATTCCAATGCAAGTATAATGATTCTTTTAAGCGAATATGAAGGTTTTGGCCTGCCAATAATTGAGGCACAGGCTATCGGCTTACCAGTCATCTGCTCAGATATTTCTGTATTGAGGGAGGTAAGTGGCGGGTACGCCTGTTTTGTAAGTTTAGCCAGTATGGAAAATGCAGCAAGAATTGTGTATGATTTTTTGCAGGATGAACAAGCTCAGAATTGGAATATCGCAAATGGTTTTACAAATGTAATGCGCTTTCAATGCGATAAAATTGCCGGGCAGTTATTGCAAGCTTACAAATCAATTTAGGACGCATGAGGAGTTTGGTATGTTAAATAAATATTGCTTCAAATTATTATACTGGTCAAAATTCAAGAGGCTGTTTCATATTTTCCGGGCATATTATCATCACCTAGCTTTCAAATCCAGACACTTAATCTTTCTGTATTTCCCCAATCCTGAAGAATGCCCCGGTGATGAAAATTGTTTTGATCAATTTTATTTATTTAAGCAGCCATTTGGTCATTTCAGCCAGGAGGTAAACTTAGGTCTCAATCTTCATGATCTAACCTAAAACACATCCATTAAATAATATTAAGAACATCTCTTCATTTCTTTCTAAGATGATCCACATGTTGAGAAACTAATTTCAATTCATGAAGACATTCCTACCTTGCACCCAAAATATCAAACATGATTCCTGCTGGCCCTGTCTTTCACAAACCTAAGAGTTTTATTACCGCTAAAAACCTGTTATACGCCAGCATTTTTTTGGGTGTTCTTGCCGTAATGATTCGCGACTTCACACTTGGTATTGCGAATAGTGGAGGAGCTAGAGCTTTGTTAATAACTATTGCTGGATATGCGATCATTATTCTGTTGATAAAACAAATGAGCTTATGCAAAAAATGGGCAAGAACTGTTTTGACAGTATGGTATATACTTGTCATGTTATCCTATCCATTTGCATTTACGGTGGGTTTCAGAATAAGCATTCCTGAAGTTGCGCTTTTGGTTTTGCAGGCTGCATTACAAATCAT
>DATMMJ010000252.1:0-3365 GCA_035569795.1 Puia sp.
GGGCATGGTAAAATGTACGTTTGTCGGACAAACGGTTTCCCCCTTTGCTCCGGAGTCGCTTCGGGCTGGTGTTTTAAAAGATTATGTGATGATGAAAAGTGAGAATAAAAAGCGGACACGAAAAGTAACAGTCAGGTTCAAAGACGAAGAGTATAACAAAGTGAATATTTCGTTCAAATCGACCACTAAAAAAAAGCTGAGCGAGTATATTCGTTTTGTGCTTTTAGAAAAGCCTGTGACTGTATATACCCGCGACAAATCTTTGGATGAATTTATGGCCGAACTGATTAGGCTAAGGAATGAATTGTCTGCCATTGGGAGCAACTTCAACCAGCTTGTGAAAAGGCTTCATACGATAGGGCATTTCCAGAATGTAAATGAATGGGCTTTGCTGAACGAAAAGCACAAAGAAATATTCTTTGAAAAGGTGAATGAGATCAATCAAAAAATCGCACAATTATCTGACAAATGGTTGCAAGGATAAACACCGGGAAAAGCATAAGGAAAGCACTTAACTATAATGAGAAAAAAGTGCAGAACAAGGAAGCTGAATGTTTGCATGCGAGGAATTTTTTAAAAGATTCTTCGCGCATGAATTTCTATGAAAAATTAAAAACTTTTGAAAAGCTGACTTCCCTTAACGAAAGGGCTACGACTAATACGCTCCATGTGTCTTTGAATTTTGACCCTTCAGAAAAATTAGATAATGATAGAGTGGTAGCTATTGTGGAAAGATATATGAGGCAAATTGGCTTCGGAAATCAACCTTATTTGGTATACAGGCATTACGATACAGGCCACCCGCATATCCATATAATCAGCACGAACATACAGACCGATGGCAGCAGGATCACTGTGCACAATCTCGGACGCAATCAATCAGAGGTTGCGAGAAAACAAATAGAAGAAGAATTTGGGCTTGTAAAAGCGGAGAGCAAAAAGCTTTCGGATGCATTGAAATTGAAACCACTCAATCCTCAAAAAATAAATCCTGGAAGAAGGGCAACAAAAGCAGCCATCTCTAATATCCTTGGGATTGTTATTCCGCAATATAAATATGCTTCGCTTCCAGAGCTCAATGCAGTGTTGAAACTCTATAATGTAACAGCAGACAGGTGCGGTGAAGATTCCCATACTTATAAGCACAACGGACTGCTTTATCGGGTGCTGGATGAAGATGACAATAAAGTTGGGACACCAATCAAGGCAAGCTTATTCTACATGAGGCCTACGCTGGATTATCTGGAGAAAAGGTTTGCAGAGAATGAGTCGCTGAAACAACCGCATGCAAAACGTTTGAAGGTGGCTATTGATTACGCTCTTTTAAAAAACCTAAATGCAAATCTTGAAGTGTTGATCAGTGCGCTTAACAAAGAAGGAATCAGCACAGTACTGAGGCAAAATAAAGAGAGCCTTATTTATGGGATTACATTCGTGGACCATCGAACCAAATGTGTATTCAATGGGAGCGATCTTGGGAAACAGTACAGCGCAAAAATGATTCTTGAAAGAACAAAACCTCATGAAGAAAAAATTGCACTGCCTTTAGCTGATGAAAATAAACAATCGCAACAGCAGGAAACCCCAGTGCAACATCAGTCAGTTTCTCCTTTGGAAAAGCCAGAAAGAAGCATGTTAGAGATTTTGATGGCTCCAACTGTGAGCAATGAAACTACCCCATATGCATTGCGAAAAAAGAAAAGAAAAAGAAAGAAAAAACAATTTAAAATCTAAAGTATGAACACGGGAGAGAATGAACAAGGGCTGAGAAAGATTTTAGATTTGACAAGGATGATGAGCATTATCATATTGTTGCTGCACTTTTATTATTACTGTTATGCAGCTTTTGAGCATTGGAAACTGAGCGCAGAAATTTCTGACCGGCTGTTGTTCAATATCAGCAAGACAGGATTGTTTTCAGGTTTCAATAATTCGAAATTGATTGCGTTGGGATTCCTGGTGATCTCATTGCTTGGGGCAGGAGGAAAGAAAGAAGAGAAGATGAGTTTCAAGATCGCTTTTGCTTATATAATAACAGGCTTAATGATTTATTTTTTGAGCTATTTTATTTTAATTACATCCGTGGAATTGATTGCCCGGTGCATTATCTATATGATCATTACCTCAGCAGGATATATCTGCTTTCTTACAGGCGGCACATTCTTATCGCTTGTGATATGGATGAAGCTAAATAATAAAGATATTTTTAATAAAGAAAATGAAACCTTCCCACAAGAAGAAAGAGTATTAGAAAATGAATATTCCATTAACCTGCCCGCAGCATATTATTTGAAAAATAAGATTCGCAACAGCTGGATAAATATCATCAACCCATTTCGCTCATTGTTGGTGCTTGGCTCTCCAGGCTCAGGCAAATCTTATTTTGTGATTCGGCATGTCATCACGCAGCATATGCGGAAAGGCTTCTCGATGTTCGTGTATGATTTTAAGTTTGATGATCTTTCAATCATAGCATACAATCATTATTTAAAACATAAACATCTCTATCCAGTTACCCCCCAATTTTATGTGATCAACTTTGAAGAACTGTCGCGAACACATCGTTGCAATCCATTGGATAAAGAAGGTATGCTGGACATTACTGATGCATCAGAATCTGCACGGACAATTCTCATGGGACTGAACAGGGAGTGGATCAAAAGGCAGGGCGATTTTTTTGTCGAATCGCCAATTAATTTTTTGACTGCAATAATTTGGTTCCTGCGCAGATACAATGATGGCGAATTCTGCACGTTACCCCATGTTATTGAGATGATGCAGGTCGAGTATGATAAATTGTTTACAGTTCTCAAATCAGAAAAGGAAGTATCTGCACTTATTAATCCTTTTGTGTCAGCTTATATGAATGATGTGATGGAACAATTAGAAGGGCAGATTGCTGCAGCAAAAGTTTCAATGGCAAGGCTTTCTTCCCCACAGTTATATTATGCGCTATCAGGCAATGATTTTTCGTTGGATATTAATAACCCGAAAGAACCAAAGATTGTATGCATGGGCAACAACCCTCAGAAAATTCAAATTTATGGTGCTGTGTTATCATTGTATGTTTCAAGGCTTATCAAATCAGTAAATAAAAAAGGAATGCAAAAATGCAGCGTCATTTTTGACGAGTTTCCAACAATTTATTTGAACAATATGGACAGCCTGATAGCTACTGCGCGTAGCAATAAAGTTGCTACCATATTAGGAGTGCAAGATTTCAGCCAGCTTAAAAAGGATTATGGGAAAGACCAGGCCGATGTGATCATGAACATCACAGGAAATATTATCTCAGGTCAGGTTTCCGGCGAAACAGCAAAACAATTGTCAGAAAGGTTTGGAAAGATCATGCAGGATAGAACAAG
>DATMMJ010000253.1:0-2790 GCA_035569795.1 Puia sp.
TGAAATTCATATTCATTTATCCCAGTATAACACGTCATGTTTAGATGCGAAATAAAAGCTTCTACGAGTTGCAAAAATTCCTGCTCGAACACATTAGCATGGCTTTTATCCAACCAATAAATGGAATCACTGCGCATTTTCTGTTCTGGATCTCGCTCATTACCATTGCCAATGCCGGAGGGAACCATCATTTCATTTTTTTTTATTTCTATGATGTTATCATAGAGGCCGCCGGCTAACGTTTCATCTAAAAACCCAAAGTCAATCCCTATATCGTTACCGAGGTAAGTATCAATCAGCACGTCAAAAGGAGTTTCCATTATCTTCATTTTACAGGAAAGGTAGTTCATTGTCCCAGGCCGGCTGCTTTAACATTTTTTTTAAATCAAATTCTAGACTGTCAGAAGGAAACGAAAAATATTTTCTGATAAGTCCGATCTGTAAAGATTTGCATTTCTTTGCATAATCATTTAAAAAGCTTTAACCGATGCGGAAGATATTTTTTATCAGCGCCCTATTTTTTTTATGCAGCAAATCATCTGCTCAGGCCTTAGTCTTAAAAGATAGTGTGCGTGGTTCGAGATATTGCGAGATCATCATCGTAACCGGCAATCTTCCAAAGCTTACGGCAACTGTTTACAATACCTTTGAGTGCAATGCCTGTCCGCCCGAACAATGGAATAATATCCAAATTGACAGACTTAAAAAAAAGTTGGATGCAAAAGCGGTCATTAAAAGTGGGCCCCGTTATCTTTTGATGGATAAAATCGGGCAAAGCGATACCTTGCCTCCAAGTGTGCGTTTTGATAGCCTTGAAATGAAACAAAGGGCTGTCGTAATAGTAAATCTGGCTATGGCCTTAAAAGGTAGGGCAAAGCCATATCAGGAGCAAGCCGTACACCACTCCACTGCATATGTATTCAATAAAGGAAGCCAGGTATATGAATTGATAAGCCCAGCGCATACCTATATTATGCAAAGTTATTCGCAGACGATTGATACAACGCTCACGGAAAACAGCCTTTCCCAATTGCAAGACAAATTGAAGCTTCCTCAAGGCTGGCAATTTAAGACCCTGAAACTGGAGGATGATCTGCTATTGGAAACCACGGAAATGAAAGAAGCTTATGTGATTCAGGATCAGCTGGAAAATACCTATCAGCGCATCGACTAAAGCGATTATGTTGCACCTCAGGGCATAAACTTGGATCTGTCTCCCCCCATTGCTGCTATTAAATACATTTCGGTTACCCTTTAACTTCAATCACAGGCGAAAAAATGCATTATCCGGCTAGGCTGTGCATCACTACTACATCTTGTTTGCGTCGACATCCTTAATAAATTGTGTCACTCCGTTCATAAATACCTTCTGGTCATCCCACATAGATAAATGGCTGCCATTGGGGCAACACAGATAACGCCCATGCTGCACCAACTTGCTTTGCTCCTCCATTGCCTTCGGGTCCATCGTATCAAAATGAGCACCTACCATTAGGGTCGGCACTTTTATTTCTTTTAAGCGTTTTTTCACATCCCAGTTGGCTAACCTACCGGAAATACCGAACTCCGATGGGCCTTGCATCATCACATATATTTCTTCGTTGGCGTGTTTGAGGGCACGGTTAAAACCATCGGGCCATTCCTCCAGTCGGCACAAATGCTGTTTATAAAAATTGGGAATCAAGAGTTCCATATAGCGCGGGTTCTTATAATCGCCTTTTGCCTCCAATGCTTTTACTTCCGCCAGCACCTTCGGGTCCATCTGCAGTGCCAGTACTTCATCAGCATATTTGCCATACTCCGGGCAACTGGCCATCATGTTGGCGACGATCAGTGCTTTCATATTGGACTGATATTTCAAAGCATATTCCATGGCCAGTAGACCACCCCATGAATTGCCAAACAAATAGAAGTTGGTGGAATCTGCACCGATTGCCTGGCGCACCTGCTCCACCTCTTCTACAAACCTTGCAGTAGTCCACAGGCTGCTGTCTTTTGGCTGATCACTGTAGTAGGAGCCAAGCTGATCGTACTCGTAAAATTCAAAACCTTCTTTCGGGAAAAAACTTTCGAAGCATTCCAAGTATTCATGCGTCATGGCAGGGCCGCCGTGAAGCAACAAAACTTTAATACGCGGATTATTGCCAAACCTTTTTGTCCAGACTCTAAAACTACCAACCGGAGTTTTGATGCTTATGAGCCTGACGCCAGCTGACTGCACACCGCTATCGCCATAATTGAAATACTCCGCAACGCGCGTATTGCCGCCTGCATTATCTGTCGGGCTCTGGTTGCAGGAAAAAAATAGGTATGAGACAAGGACGAAAGCAAAACAATTTCTCATAAAAGCTGATTTGAACAAAAGGTAAAGAATTTAATTAAATTTTTCAGGGGTTTGTATTGGGATAGGCATAAGCGTTGCCAAAACAAATACGAAGAATGTAATGCAGGAAATAACATTTTTGGGTGGTCCCCTCAGACTTCTATAATTTTATAATTAAATTAAAAAAACGGGCTTTTATTTTGAAGCAGTTTCCCCATCCAGTACCGCAATCGTCCTTTCATAAAACGAATATGCTTCCTGGCGTGATGCGCCGATACAAACAATTCCCATTTTCCCGAATTGCGATAAAGCGCCGATCATATGGAACATAACCCCTTTTTGTGCTGCACCATCAAAGTGCAAGCCATGAAACATGGCAATATCGATCAGGTCCTGTGGGGTAAGGCCTTTGTATGCATCACTGCTCAGATTGTCTGACGCAAAATAATAACGATGTTGTTCATTCG
>DATMMJ010000254.1:0-4208 GCA_035569795.1 Puia sp.
TTCCACCGGAGGTGCCCGCGCTGCCTGCATTTGCCTTACAAAAAGCAATCTCCACAACCATCCGCGATTATAGCGTCGATTACTGGACTGGTACAGTGTACACCACTAATCGGCGCGTGTGGGAGCACGATGAAATATTTAAAGAATACCTGAAAAAAGTCCGTGCTTATGCCATCGATATGGAAACTGCTACGATTTTTTCAGTTGGGTTTTACAACAAGATACCAACCGGCGCTCTGCTGCTGGTGAGTGATCAGCCAATGACGCCGGAAGGCGTGAAGACGGCAGAGAGTGACCAGAAAGTTACCGGTGATTACGTCGAGAGCCACATTAAGATTGGCATTGACTCATTGAAACAGCTGATCAATAACGGGCTCACTGTAAGGCATTTGCGCTTCTAGGGGTACCATTCATTTTTTAAAGGCTAGTTCTCCTCATTATTTTCCTTCACAAAAAAGCCATTATCCAGATAAAAAGATACTGCACTTTTGTGTTTTGAAAATAAAAGGCGCTTCAACTGCTCATCGAACTGCTCCAGTACAGGTTTATCTTTTTTGATTTTTTTATTGGTGAGGGCCACCAGATCATTATCACTGCTCACTATTTTCAGATTTGCGGGCTGCAAGCCACTGATGGCCATTTGCCAGCTTTCTTCCTGCCTTTTGTTTTTGTATTTAAAAAAATAAACCCAGCCCTTCTTTTGTTTACACTGAGCCCATCGCTTGTCAACATATTCAACAGCAAAAAATGGTTTGGTTGAACGGGGGCTGACCAAAGCGCTCCTGGCAATGTCCTGCTGATTGCGATATTGTTCCGGAAACTTATTTTCGAGGTGCATTGTTTCAAGGCTTTTATAGAGGGAAAACCTGTATTTATCATCTTTAGCAAGAAACTGCAGGATGGAGTCAGGGCAAGTTTTATTATTGCGCAGTAATAGAACAACCGTGCTCAGCCGTACCGAAACATCCTTACTCTGTAACAGTTTATCAAAAAATTTTGGCACGTTTGCATTGCTGTCGTAAAATGGAATTAACAGCACGGCGTAATCTTCAAGATCTTTAGTATCCTCCGAGGTTTCCGCAGCAATGCCGTAGCCATCATTGTCATCATCATTTTTTTTCTCCCCTTGCAGTTCGTCACGTGCCAATTGCCTTTTTAATTGGATCTTAGCTTCAAAATATATTTTGTTAAAATAACTGCTGTAGTCCTCTGCCTTCATATAACCACTATCAACTAGCGTAGTGAGAAGCGAATGCACATTGTCTTTATAATCATCCACAGTTGATAATTGCAAAAGCTCAGGAAACAAAGAACGCGCTAACAAAAGTGAATCACCAATATCCTGAAACAGGTAATTGTAATCGGAGGGATTATCAAAAACCGGCGGGTCCTGTAGTAACAAATTTTTTAGCAGCTGGTAGGATTCTTTGGTTTTATTTTTCGCCAAGGCTTTTAATACAGCATTTTGAAAGGTGCCTGTGTCGCTGGCTTCTTCATAAATTGTCTTTAACCCCTCTACTACTTCTTGTAGGACTGTAGAGTCATTGATATATCCCAGTTCATTAATTAGCTTGGTTTTCGTGGTGAAATAATCCTTGTCATTGTATGGCAATGCCTGAACGGCCTGAAGCAAGCCGTGCAACCCGCTTGCGCCAAAATAGATATTTGATATTGCGTCTTTTGCTCTCTTATTTTCTGCGGAATCTTTACTATAAAAATCATGAAAGAAAATATCCAGTTTGTTTTCAAAAACTGAGAGTCCTGCTTTTTTTGCCAGTGGTCTTACACTCTCATAAAAGCGATTAACAAAATCGCTTTGCTCTGCTGAATCGCATAAGCTCACGACCCTGTAAAGCCTGTTGTATTGTACAAAAGCCCAATTGCTGACCAACCTTGATGAGCCAGTGTCTGAGAAAACATATTTATAGCCGAATGCCGAATCGCTGAAACGGAACGGCTTTTTGCTGTGCAGGACCATATCCTGATTGATGTGCTTTTCATTCATTTCATCTTTCCAGAAGGTAGCAGAATCTTTAGGATAATAATATTTAGGGAAAGGCTCAACTGAGATATAAACGGCCTCACCGGTGGAATCATCCTGAAACAAGGCCGTTTTATTTTTAGGCCAGTAATTATTGTTATCAGAAACGGAGTTTAAAAAATCTTCACTGGTACTTTTCTCAAATATATCGCGGACGTTCACGTCAACTTCCGGCACAACGGGGGTGTATACCTGAACATTTATGAAAGTATCAGCATAATTTTTAAAACCACCATATCGAAATGGGGCAAATGAAAAGGAGTCAAAAAAATCCGAAAAAGATTTATTTGTTTTGCTGTGCGCTCCGAGCAAATAATAATTTGGACCTTTGATAAGAAATTTTGCTTTGATATAGCTGCCGTCTTTCAGGCGATAGGATGCATCAAGCGACTGGCGGCCCCTATACATACCATATTTTGTATTGATTGGCTTGTCTATATACTCAGAAAGCCGAAAGCTCTCTTCCATCATGTTCAGGTTGAATAGATCATCTTCCAGGTATCGGAAGTTCTGAATGCTCTTCTTTAAGATAAGATATGCATCTCCGTTAGAAGTATCATTTGCCTCATACTCCCACCGGGCAACACCATCAAATGCGTTGGTGTTTTTTGTTTCAAAGGGCGTTCCCGGCAATCGGACCCTAAAGCCTCCCTGCTGCGGTTCAAAATTCGTCCAACTGTTAACATCTCGCTTTTTTATTTCAATAGAGTTAAAAAAATTACCTGCTTCTTCACCATCAACATAATTGCCATTGCCGCTTATTTTAAAAACCAGTACTTCGAAAGGAGTTATGATAATATTATACCGCTGCATATCGCCGCGCCGCGTCTTATTGGTAATATCGTACCCTTTAAAACCATTTTTTGAAATAATGGTTTTTTTAAGAATTTTTCCGGGAATGTTCTCATACAGCAGGCTGTCCACGTTTTTAAATACCGTTTCCTGATCCTGACCAACAAAATGATTGTATGTTTTAACCCGGGTAACCATATAATAAGATCCATTACTCATATCCGCATACTGCCAGGAATCGTTATAGTGGCTGTCTGCGCGCTTATATAATTTACCCGGCAGCTCCACGGCAAAGCTGCCATCATCGGAGCTAAAAGAAGAAAAGCTCACCCGCACCTTCACTTTATCAATCTCATCGCGCTGCGAAGCGTCCCTAAACTGGATGCTGATGGGGCGGAGTTTGTAGCCTTTTGTGCGGAGGAGTTCTATTACGCCTCTTTTCCCCGGAAGATGCGCCGCGCCAACACCAACAAACAAAGAATGTTTTTTTAATATGCTGTCAATAGATCTTGCCTGGATCTCATTTCTTTTGTACAAAAATTTTTCCATGAACGCATCCGAAGATTGCATGAGCCGCTCCAGGGAATCGAGCAAGTCCAGGTCTCCCTGGCGGTATGCATCCTCCGTTTTCTTTTCAATCTCATACATTGACTCTCCGTCGCCGTCCGGGTTCCTCCGCTTTTTGTCTTTCATCATATCCTGAGTGGCCTCCAGTATCAGCTTTTCGGTTTCGAAATAATTCTCTACCCCTGTTGCCTGCTTTCCTAATTTTTTTCCTATCTGATAAATATACAGGTCAAGATAGGTATCTTCTTCAAAATCCGCTTTTGGCTGAAATGTTCGGTAGAGCAATCCATTGATGATGGTGGGCTCTTCACTCAAGGCAGCCTTTAATTTCTCCTCGTATTTTTCTATCTGGAATGATTTTTCATTCAGGTAATCATTTGGGGCACCCTGCGAATAGAAGTGCAGGTTGCTTTGCATTTTCTGAAAGCGCGCCATCTGATCCTGCCATAACTGGGGATCCAGTTCGAGCGCTACTACATCTGAACTCTTTATGCCGGCATAAAAAGAATCCCCTAGGTTGAAAACCATTTTGCTGCTGACATGCATGGTACCAAAAAGATAAGAGGGCTTAGTGAGCCCGTTACCTGTTATTTGCCACAACAGCGAAGGATACTTTTTTTGCTCTTTTTTTTGTGCTAATATTATGACCGGAAGGAAAAATAGAATAACCGTTGCAAGCTGCATGCGCATAAAAATCCATCTCATCGCGAAAATTATCAGTTGTTATGAAGATGCATAAAAGACGGTAAATCATAAAAATTATTTCATAAAAGTTATGCCAATACTTCAGATTTAACTTTTGCAACTG
>DATMMJ010000255.1:0-4236 GCA_035569795.1 Puia sp.
AATTCTCTACTTGCCGTTTTTACTCTTTGTATAACGGGGTCTGCAGTGTTTGCGCAAAGTGTTAAATCCGCAAGAGAGGACAGAGTTGAAAAACGCTCAATTAGGAAACAACATAGAACAGACCAGGAACAGTCTAAATTAGACAGAAAACAGATGCAAATGGATAAAAAGCAACGCCAAAGAGACAGAATGCAACGCAAACTTAATCGGCAAGGTTAGTACGATCGGGAGAGTTGACCCACATGCCTTGAACCATTTTCTTTGGATATCTACTATCTTGGATTCAATATTATCTGCTTTTGTAGCGAATCTTTCGCCTTTGAGAACATGAGCTGGAGAAATTTCTTTTGCTCCCATAGTCGAATTTTCAGAGTAACCAGGCTCTCACAATAGGGCTTAATTTCCCCAAGTAAGACAATGTAATTATGTAAGGCAACTTATCTTCTTCGGAGTTTATATCTTTATTTTTCCTTAAAATACGCTGGACAAATAACACAAGCTTTTTTTGGCAAATGGCAACGGAGATTGGCGTTGATCCAGCGCAATTTTATTCATTTCTTAAACTCTTGACCGGATTTGCGATCGCGGCTTTTATAGCCTGAAAGCTTACGGTTGCCAATGCTATACAAACGACCAATAAAGCAGCTAGAGCAAACATCCACCAGCTTAGTCCGATGCGATAGGCAAAATCCATTAACCATTTATTCATCAGCCACCAGGAAACTGGCAAAGCGAAGATGATGGCAATTACAACGAGGGTCAGGAAATCTTTTGACAACAATGCGGTGATGACAGAAACAGAAGCACCCAGCACTTTGCGAACACCAATTTCTTTTGTGCGTTGTGAAACTGCAATCATCACCAATCCAAACAAACCCAGACATGAAATGAAAATCGTAAGCACCGAAAACATGACCGATAGATTGCTAAGCCTTTGTTCTATTTGATACTGCTTATTATAATCTTCGTCTACAAAAAAATACTCGAAGGGGTGGCCTGGAAGCGCTTTTTTCCATGCTGTTTGCAAACCTTCGATGGTCTGTTGGATGTTTTGTGTGTTCAATCTCGCAGATATATAATTGTACCAGCCACTACTGGCGCGCTCCATATGCATTACCAGTGCTGTTACTTTTTGATGCAGCGAATTAAAATGAAAATCTTTCACTACACCGATGACGGTTCCCTTTTTTCCAAAGCACCCAAAGGTTTTGCCAATAGCCATTTCAGGATTCCCCCACCCCAATTCTTTTACTGCAGTTTCATTGAGTATAACGCCGGAGGAATCGCCACCATAATTCTTTGAGAAATATCTTCCCGCCATCATGGTTAATTTATAGGTATTTGCAAAATCATAATCAACTGCTAGTGTATTCATAGTTTGCGAATGCTCGGGTGAGACGCCTTCAGGCAATACGACATTATTGGCCAATCCTTTGCCCGGCGTCGCAAAGGAGGCTGAGGTTGATGTTACATTGTGATTGGTTTCAAATTCTTTTTTGATTATCCCTTGCGCACTCCCTTCTGCAAGATTATGCAGCGGTACGGCAACCACTTGTTCCTTAACAAACCCAAGATCGTGCGATTGCATGTAACGCAATTGCTGAATCGCTACAATGGTGGCTACAATAAGGATGACAGAAAGTGTGAATTGAAAAATAACCAATGTTTTTCGCAAAGAAAGCAAGCTGCCCTTTTTTTCAATAATATTCTTAAGCACTTTCACTGGTCGAACAGATGAAAGATATATTGCAGGGTAAATGCCTGAAATAATTGCCAACACCACCCCAAACGCCATCAAGGTTACTATCAAGGACCAGGAGAATTGAGAACTGAATGAAATTTGTGTCCCTGCAGCCTTATTGAAAGCTGGCAAGCAAGCCACGCAAAGACAAAGAGCGCCAAGCATGGCCGCCATTGTAATTAATATGGATTCGCTCAAAAATTGACAGATCAGTTGCCTCAACTGTGCGCCGACAACCTTTCTTATCCCAATCTCTTTTGCCCGTTTAAACGAAGTGGCGGTGGTAAGATTGATATAATTGATACACGCAACGATTAATAAGAAAATAGCAATAGCAATAAAGATGCGCAAAGAACTTATGCTTCCGTTGGGGTTTATTTCATCACCAAGCTGAGAACGAAGGTGAATGCTCTTCAGTGGTTGCAGAAAATGCAGACCAGCAAATCCCATCTGCTTATTCTGTTTTCCGTAATAGGTATCCATGATGTTTCGGATATTGACTCCAAGAGTCGGAGCAGCATTTTTGTCTTTGAGTAAAATGTAAGTGAAATAATTGTCGCTCCACCAATTGGAGGTGTCGTCAATCCCATTTCTTTCCAGAACACCAAATGCACAGACCATATCAAAATAAAAATGGCTTGTAGCAGGTAAATCTTTGGCAACGCCTGTTACTTTTAACAAAATTGTATCACTATAGGTAATGATTTTCCCGATAGCATCTTCGCTGCCAAAATATTTCTTTGCAAGGCTTTCAGTTATCACTACCGAATTACTTCCCAGGAGAGCCGAATGCGGATTGCCCTCAACCATCGGGAAACCAAAAACATCAAAGAAAGTAGAGTCCGCGAACAAAAATTTATTGGTGAAAAAATGTTCTGTTTTGTATCCGATAAGCGCATTAAAAATATCAAGTCTTACAGCTTTTTCAATCTCAGGGAAATCTTTGACCAGCACGGGAGCCAAAGGGGCTGCTGTTTCGGCAAATTGTTTGTCGGGCTGTCCCTTAGCCTGCAAAATAAGCGCTACCCTGAAAACGCGGTCAGCATTTGCTCCAGCAGTATCATAGTTTAACTCGTCTTTTACCCAGAAGAAAATTATGAGGCATGCGGCAAGACTTATAGTAAGCCCACCAAGATTTAACATCGTGAAAGTTTTGTTCTTCCATAGATTCCGCCATGCGATTTTGAAATAGTTTTTAATCATGGTCATACTTTTTTATTCTATCCACAAGTGTCCGGACGAACCTAGTCAAGATGTATCAAAAACGGACGCCAGATGTATCAAAAGCGAACCGGTTCGTATATTAAAGATAAATACTGCCCTATAAATCACTCCTATTTTATTCTGGCACTCTATTAGAGGCAATTGCTCGAAGGGCCATATCATTGTGATCTTGATTACTGCAACATAAAACGTTTATCACTGTCTCATGGATAGCGATTCAAAAATTTACTTACGAATGCTCAAATCCCTTATTTTTTTCAAGATGCGTTTGCTAACCAAATTATTAACGGCGCTCATTTTTTGTTTGATTACTACAAGCTCTTTTTCGCAAGCTCCCATTTTCCAGCCTAAAAAATTGCCGGAGAATGAATTAAAAAAGGATTTTCTTTTTTTCAGGGACACGCTGCAAAAAGCGCACGCAGGCTTGTACAGGTACAAAAACAAACGGGAAATGGACTATGTCTTTGACAGTTGTTATAATACCCTGAAAGGCAGCATGCTGATTACTGATTTTTACGCAATGATCCGCTTTGTCGTTGCATCAGTTGAAGACGGGCATACTAACTCAAGTCTTCCCCCGGCTGTCATGAATGATTATATAAATAATGCCCAGGTTTTCCCTGCCATGGTTTTGTTTATTAATAAAAGAGCATTTATTCTTTGCTGTACACAAAATGATTCACTCTCGGAGTCGGAGCTGCTATCCATAGACAACCATTCCATGCACGAAATTATTCAAAGGTTGTTCGCCTATATACAATCTGACGCAGGCATCGAATCGCGCAAAAACTGGGAACTGCCTGAAAATTTTCAGCTGCTATACGAGATTCTGTATGGCTCAAAGCAAAATTTTGAGATAACCATCAAAATCAAATCAGGAATTGTCCAGACATTCAGGGTGCACGCAGATTACATAAAAAATATTCTCTGCGCCCATCCCTTCGTAAAGCCTGATAAATACCTTCGACTGGAATATAAATCTGGCAACATCGCCCTTCTTACGATAAGAAGTTTCTTTGACGGTTTTTTGACGCAGACGAATGAAAACTTTAGTAAATTTTTAGATTCTGCTTTCAGCGACATCAGGGATAAAAAGGTTAGCAAGCTGGTCATAGACATACGGAGCAACCAGGGTGGCAATGACATCAATGGTATACTGCTCTATGCATACCTGGTACAAAAACCATTTAGGTATTACTTTTCGCAAATGACAGTTACAGAAGAGTTTTCCGAGAGTGATCATTCCAATTTAGGATTGCAAAAGCCAATGG
>DATMMJ010000256.1:0-4914 GCA_035569795.1 Puia sp.
TTTCCATGTTCTGCTTGCCGAATCTATAAACATCGAACTAGTTGCAGATTGGGTATGCTGGTAATAATGCGACTGATTAAACCCTGGGGTGCTAGTGCTTAAATAGATAAACGAAGACATATCCCAATGGTAGATGCCGCCTTGTGCGGGTACAATGGAAATCCTCCAATAATATACCGTGCTATCCCTGTATGAAATCCCCGGATCAAACTGCAAAAGACCACCTACAGAATTGAGGTTTTTAGATATTAGAGAGGGGGAATTGAACAATTGCGTTGTGTCAATTTCCATTATGTATTGATTTGATGGAGCAAGCGGGTCCGCTGTTGATGCAAATAGTTTTTGATTTTGCACATTTACAATTGCATAGTTATAAGGATAAATGGGCCTTGCTTCATCAACGTATACGTATACGCCAATTCTTGTGGAATTATTTGCTGTAGTTACTTCTGGGATGCTGTTATCAGCGTTTACAATGATACTAATATAGTTCTGACCCTTGTCCCTGGAAGCAACAATCGGAACGGAAATCGTCAGAGAATCCATAGCGGCAATTGGCGGTACTCTTTTTTGGTACAATACTACTGTGGTGCCATTTGGATATTGCCTGGTGACAATAACTAAAACAGAATCCTTGACATATTTTCCAAGATTCCAGATGTGCATATTAACTGTGAAACTGGTATCTGCAATTGATATGAATGAGGGAGAGATTACTACCTGTGGAGGCTCAATGGCATAGTCGGGTAAGGCTTCGTTATATATTTTCAATGCTGGGTCACCATGCAAGGTCATTTGTTCAGCATGTCCCCGCGCAAAAAAGTCAGTTGGCGCGACATTAATAAGATTTTGCAATGCATCAGCCTGAATTGTTCCCAGCGATTTGCCATAATCCTGTTCAGAAATTAAATTATATAAGCCGTTAACTAAAATATTCAGATAATTCACGATGCCAAAGGAGGTACTTGCAACAAAAGCAATAGCTCCTCTTTCTTTGGCAAGAACGTAGGTCTCCGATAATGTTTTATTTGTGCTCAGCACTCTGGATACATCGTAGGTAAAAAAGTCACCTGCATCACATCCGTTAACATAAAAGACGGGGTATTTTCCTGTATTGCTGTAATTGTTTGGGTCATTTAGATTATAGGCGAGCGTAGAAGCCGAGGAGTGCCCAAAATAATTAAGAATACTAAAGCCTGTTGAAAACAATTGAGTGATCTGCTGATTGGATACCTGATCAATTTCCGTGGGTGTTGCTTTGCAAAAAGTTGTCACAATGCCACCAAAAAGGGTATCCTGGATTATTTGCTGATAATTTGCCATGTAATTGCATAGCACTGCCCCAAGATATGGATCACTTGCGCCCGTAACGTGCAACACATTTTTCATCCAGCCTCTTGCTGCTATTGTGTTTGGCGCAGTCAGCATGGTATCTTCATACTCTTTCACTTTCTGGAGATAAATCTCTATTTCGGGGCCGCTTATCACTGACAGGCGACCAATCGGTGTCAAGGGAGTTGCTTTGGTAACATCTCCTGCGCTCAACTTATTATCAGATGCAGGGTATCCAAAGGTTGGTACTAGTTCCAGGAGTGCTGAGTTGGGATCACTTTGATTGGTGTTAAACTGGTTATAAGTTACCCCATGACCGATAAGGAAAACTGCCTGAGGCTTTACGGCAAAAAAATTGCGGGCATAACCTAGAAAATTCATTATGGAAAGAGGGTGCATTTTTATTCCAAAACTAAACTGGTCAACCAGTTCATTTATGTCCACTACCATTGCATTAAAACCACCGCCCGCTGCTGAGCTACGGTAGTTTTTATAATCAAAAACTGGATTATTGCCACTGCTTCCTGTATAGAGTAATGGGTTGCTGATTATAAGATAATTCCCCTGGTTGCTAGTATTGGCGAAATTGATGAAATTCTTTGTAGTGAGGCTATTTACAGAATTGATATTTGAAGGGTCTTCGCTAACCAAAACAAATCTTCTTACTGCAGCAGACCCTGGCAGTTCAAAATAAAGAGTGCCTGATCCAACAATGGCCGTATATCTTGCGCCAGTAGTTAGGTCATATAGAACGGGTGATGCGCTCCCACTGTTGAAATTTGTGATGTTTAAGTAATAGCCAGCTGGTTTAGCGGCAAGCTCAAAATAAAAATTTGACTGGCCATTGAAATTGAACTGGCGCGGGTAATTGATCTCATAAAATGATACAACAGTTCTATCCACAGTGCTCGCTGTGCAGTTGTCTTGAAATAATACAGTCGCAGAACCTCCACTGATAAGACCTATGGGGATTGTTGTAGATGTTTGCAGGTCATTGAAACTATCCATTACCGTATCCTTGACAACCGTATTATTGATGATGGCCTGAAATGAGGGCCTCGGATTGTCTGCACAGCCTACAGCACCAAAACGAAAGGATGCGGTGGCTGGTCCACTGGTATAGGCAAACAGGTTATTCTGTACATCAGGGGTAGTCGGCACTCCGGAAGCAGGGGGATAAATAAAAATAGAGCTCCAGAACTCACCCATGTCATAAGAGGACGAATAGATGTACTCTCCAACTATTTGTGCAAAGCCAGGATTAACGAAGTACTTAAAATACGTTGCAGCCTTATGCATAAAATAAGGTTCAAGGGGCAAAATATTTCCTGTAGTATCATTAGTAGTGTTCGCATAGTGAAAAGTTGCAGCCGTGGGATTCACTGTTAAGAAATACGTTGCAGTATCGGTCTCTAGGCTCCAATGGGTAGTATGCTGATAAGCCGGATTCAAGTAAAGGGCTTTATCTGCTTTGCCATCATTGAACTGTCCCCAAAATTCTATGTAGTCGCTGCTGCCCAAGGGGCCGCTTGCAACGGATGTGTAGATGGGCACCTCCTTGCCGTTGCGGAACAATTGAAAAAATTGAGCAGGCGTGCTGCCAAGCCCTGCATTTGCGATCGCAGATTGCGGGATCCTGTAAAGGCCATCTGCCCCTACTTTGAATTTATAATAAGTTTTGCTGAAATCAATCCATTCGTTGTTATACACTTGAGCATCCAGCCCTAAAGATGCAAGCAAAATCAATAAGGTAAAAAATTTCTTCATAGTGTTGCGTTTCTTTGACAATTCATGAATCAGTTTATCTTTTTGTTTTTTCGTCTAAGGTCAACTCTTAAGGAAATGACATTTGTGTATAGCGGGTTAGATTGATTGGCAAGATTTGTAAATGCATAATCGATCTGCACATCGCCTATCTTAAAACCTGCTCCAATGCTGGGTTGATAAATCCATACCTTTCTATGGTTAGTGCTGTCGTTATCATCGAGCACCTGCTGAAAATTGTTTATTCCGGCACGCACAAAAAACGTATTGCCGTACGATAATTCCAAACCAAGTTTTGGGTCAACGCTTACAGGGTTAGTACTAATTACTTCGTCGCGCTTTCCATCAAATGTAACGTCAATATCAGCTTCGGCAAGCAAGCTGATTTTCTTATTAATTTTAAAATTATAAGTATAACCAAGTATTAATTGGGGAGCAGTCAGCTCAATGGAATTGCCCGGGATTTGATTTTGCGTGACATAGAAAACCTCTTGCATTTGCTGGCTAATATTGAAGCTCCATGCATTAAATGTGGTAGTAATATCTTTGGCCATGACGCCCAATTTCCATTGCTTGCCTTCAATCAATGCACCGGCATCAAAACCAAATCCCCAGGAAGAAGCGTAGGGACCAGCAGTCTGATGAATGATCTTTGCATTGATGCCAAGACTGATCTTTTTATCAGCACCAGCTTTTATTTGTTGCGCCAATGATAGCAATAGTGCATAATCAGCAGATGAAAATGTCGTGATATTGCTAAAGTTTATGCTGCCATCAGGTTGTACCAGAAAGACAGTATTGGGGATATTATCTACTGCAAAGCGCACAAATGTCAATCCCAGGACCCTTTTATTATCTTTTAATGGAAGAGTTAGATTTGCGAAATCATATTTTCCAATGCCGGCAAAATATTCTGCATGCATCAAACTCAGTTGCGGCATATCTTTCACATGTACAAGTGCTGCCGGGTTCCAATATCCTGCCGTACCATCCGTTACGGATGCAACCTGCGCATTGCCCATTGACATACCCCTTGCACCGGCACCTATGTTCAAAAACTCATTAGAATAATGTGCGAATTGTGCAGATACAGTAAATGCAAGCATCAAACCTGTGAGGGTAAAAAGCAAGTAAAATTTTTTCATCCGGTTAAGTTTATGCTCTCATCTGCATCGTGAAAAATCAATAAAATCATAAGCTTTAATTCGCCTGGCAATACAATTTGCTGATTACGAAGACAATATCCAGTGAATCTCCGCTGCCCGATCCTGTACCCCAAAATAGGATTTTTTTGAAAATAACGGACGTAATCCAGCTTTAACCTAACGTTCATTCATATAGATTATTGCATCTTTTTCGAGTATCCATAATCCTTTACTTTTGTCAAAAACAGGGCAAAACTATTATGAACATGATCGAAGAACTTCAATGGAGAGGCATGGTCCAGGATATGATGCCGGGAACAGCTGAACAATTGTCAAAGGAGATCACTTCTGGCTATATTGGATTTGACCCAACTGCAGAAAGTTTGCATATTGGCAGCCTGGTACCCATCTTATTATTAGTGCATTTGCAGAAGGCTGGGCATAAGCCCATTGCCCTTGTTGGTGGTGCAACTGGAATGGTGGGTGATCCAAGTGGCAAAAGCGAAGAAAGGAATTTACTGGATGAAGCAACGCTGTACAGAAATCTGGAAGGAGTGAAAAAACAACTTGAAAAATTTCTTGACTTTGATACTTCCAGATCAAACGCTGCTGAGATAGCCAATAATTATGATTGGTTCAGGGAAATGAGCTTTCTTCATTTTATTCGCGATGT
>DATMMJ010000257.1:0-3811 GCA_035569795.1 Puia sp.
ACTTTCATAATAATAAGGACAGGATTTACAGGATTGTCAGCGATTACCATTACGATGGTGCCATGGAGCACCAACAAGGTGTCCAACAGCCATTTGGGAGGGCATTTCGCAGCGACTATTCTTTTAGTGAAAAAGTTGCAAGGGTTGTATTCTATAGAAATGCGCTTATTTCATTACCTGGCCAAAAGGAAGTAAAAAAATTCAACGAAGAAAAAGGAGTTGCTTTTGCAGAGCCGGAATTTTTCGATGTATTTAATTTTCCTTTAGTCCAGGGTGATAAAAAAACTGCACTAACCCAACCCAACAGCGCCATCATTACAGAGCAGCTCGCTACAAAATATTTTGGCACCGAAAATCCCATTGGGAAAATAATCCAGTATACTTTTTCCTCCAGGAAAATAGATTGTAAGATTACAGGTATTTTAAAAAATCTCCCCAGTAACACCGACCGCAAACAGGAAATATATCTCTCCTATAGCAACCTAAAAGACCGCGACCCAAACCTTGCACGCGATGATAACTGGGGCAGTGTAAGAAGTAGTATGCAATGCTTTGTGCTGTTGAAACCGGGCATTGCCAAAAGAGATGCTGAAAGAGTCTTTCCCGCATTCAACAAAAAATATTTAAATGCCGAAGATGCAAAGGTTACTCAATTTAGTCTTCAGCCGCTTTCCGATATTCATTTCAACACGGATTATGATGGCTATGCTGATAAAAAATATTTGTGGGCGTTAGCATCTATAGGTTTTTTTCTCATCCTTACAGCTTGCGTAAATTTTATCAATCTCGCTACGGCCCAGGCGCTGAGCCGTTCCAAAGAGATTGGCGTTCGCAAAGTGCTTGGCAGCCTGCGCCTTCAGCTGTTCTGGCAGTTTATTGCTGAAACTGCGCTCATTACGTTGTTTGCTGTAGTGCTCGGTTATGGAGTGGCGCTTTTAGTGCTGCCATATCTCAATAGTCTATTTGAAACAAAAATGGCGATCAATCTTTTCGCTAATTTGCCCCTTGCGGTTTTCTTGCTGACATTAGTAACTTTGGTGGTTTTCTTATCGGGTTCTTACCCCGGTCTGGTGCTTACCAGGTTTCAGCCAGTCGAGGCATTAAAAGGGAAATTATCTCAAAAAAACATAGGAGGCTTTAGTTTGAGAAGGGTCCTCGTAGTATCGCAATTTGCAATATCGCAAATGCTGATTATCGGGGCGATTGTAATAGCCAGCCAGATGCATTTTTCAAAAACTTCAGACCTTGGCTTTAGTAAAGATGCCATTGTGATGGCGCCTGTGCCTCTGAGTGACTCCCTTGGAAAAATCAGGATGCAAACATTAAAGAACAGGTTAGAGCAAGTAGCGGGTGTGGAGGGCATTTCATTCTGCAGTGATGCTCCTGCTTCGCAGTCTGTCCGAGCCACTGATATTCGCTACGATAACCGCACAAAAAGTGAACCATATGATGTTAGCGTAAAAACCGGCGACAACCAATACATACAAATCTTTACCGTAAAACTGGCTGCCGGGAGAAACTTTTTTCCGTCAGATACGACGAGGGAATTATTAGTGAATGAAACCCTAGTGAAAAAGCTTGGGCTTAAAAGCCCCGAGGATATTATCAATAAAAATATTTCGGTGGGTGAGTCAACAGCGCCGGTGGTAGGTGTGGTAAAGGACTTTTATGACCAATCGTTCCGGTCAAATATAAGTCCTATTTGTATTCTACCGCTTTTTAAGAACTATAATAACTGTGCGGTAAAAATAAATTTAAAAGATACAAAGCACACCTTAGCAGCTTTTGAAAAGATCTGGAATGAAACGTATCCTGAGTATTTATATTCTTATCAGTTCTTGGACGAGCGCATCGCAAAGTTCTATGCACTCGATAATATCATGCTTCAGCTTATAGAATCGTTTGCCTGTATCGCCATTTTTATTGGCTGCCTGGGTCTGTATGGCTTGGTTTCCTTTATGGCATTACAAAAAACAAAAGAAATTGGCGTCAGAAAAGTGCTTGGCGCGAGTATTCAAAATATTTTGTGGTTGTTCGGCAAAGAATTTACTCACCTTCTCATCATTGCTTTTTTTATTTCAGCACCCATCGCGTGGTGGGCAATGAGTAAATATCTGCAGGACTTTAAATACCGCATATCCATCGGTGCAGGCATTTTTGTCCTGGCCATTTTATGCACGTTTATTGTTGCAGCAGTCACTGTTGGCTACAAATCAATTAAAGCGGCCCTAGCCAACCCGGTGAAGAGTTTGAGGACGGAATAATTAAGGGAAATGAGGGTGATTTGACGCAAAAAATAAATTTAATAACTACGACGCATAACCTGGCTTGCGGAAACCGTATATGAAACGTTATACATCATAAATAGAATTATTATGCTAAAAAATATTTCAAAATCGCATGGCGGAATCTGATCAAAAACAAAGTGTATTCATTTATAAATATTGCCGGTTTGGCAGTAGGCATGGCCGTGGCTATCCTTATTGCACTTTGGATTTGGGACGAAGTTTCTTACAATAAGAACTTTGCGAATTACGATCATATCGTTAGGACAAAAGAAAACTCGAGTTCCGGTGACGATATCCGCACTTTTAATTCAATGCCGATCCCATTATCGGTTTACCTGCGCACCAACTATGCTTCAGATTTTAAAAAGGTTGCCATGGCTTCCTGGAATCAGCCGCATATCCTGGCTGCAGGTGATAAAAAATTAAGCAAGCAGGGCATGTATGTGCAGCCGGAATTTGCCGAGATTTTTTCTTTGAACATGATCAACGGCACTTGGAACTCTTTGAATGAACCTTATTCCGTTGTCCTGAGCAAATCGCTTGCCGGAGCCCTGTTTGGCAATGAAGATGCCGTCAATAAAGAAATTAAGATAGACAATAAGCATAATCTTAAAGTAACTGGCATATTCAAAGATTTTGCGCATAATTCGGAATTTAATGAGGTCACTTTCCTTACTACCTGGCAATGTTATCTGGCAGACGAGTCGTGGGTAAGAAACTCGCAAACCGAGTGGGATAATAATTCTTTTCAGATATATGCTCAATTGCAGGATAACGTCGATGTGGTTAAGGTGGCTAAAAAAATAAAGGGAAGCTTAACTGGGCATGACAGAAAGGACAAACCGGAAGTGTTGCTGCATCCTATGAGCAAATGGCATCTATATACCGAGTTTAAACAAGGCATCAACACAGGCGGCACGATAGAATTTGTATGGATGTTTGGCACCATCGGTTTATTTGTGTTGTTGCTTGCGTGCATCAACTTTATGAACCTGAGCACGGCACGCTCAGAGAAACGCGCAAAAGAAGTGGGCATCCGTAAAGCAGTTGGTTCGTTGCGCAAACAACTAATCATCCAGTTTCTCAGTGAATCTGTATTGATCGCTTTCCTCGCATTTATACTTGCAATAATAATTGTTGAAATTTTACTGGCTTGGTTCAACCATCTATCTGATAAACAAATGAGCATTGCATGGAGCAATGGATTGTTCTGGATACTGGCAATTGGCTTCACTCTTTTTACGGGCCTTGTTGCGGGAAGTTACCCCGCCTTTTATCTTTCGTCTTTCAGTTCCGTAAAAGTTTTAAAAGGAACCTTTAAAGCAGGGCGCTTTGCTTCGATTCCACGCAAAGTGCTTGTTGTATTGCAATTCACCGTATCTGTATCCCTGATCATAGGCACCATTGTAATTTATCAACAAATACAATACGCAAAAAACCGGCCCGTAGGTTATTCGCGTGAAGGGTTGCTTACTGTGAATATGAACACACCCGATCTCTATGGTCATTATGAAGCGATACGA
>DATMMJ010000258.1:0-4072 GCA_035569795.1 Puia sp.
TTCTAAAGGCAATACAACTAGCAGGAAACAAAGTTTCCCACGTAATTATCATTTCCATCCCGGATTATTCACCAACTCCATTCGCTCAAAGAGAAAATGCCTCTAAACGGGTTGCCGCGGAGATTGATTCTTTCAATCGGATCAATAAAGAAATTGCTCAAAATTATGGTGCGCATTATTTGAACATTACTGGTGAAACCCGCAAAGCTGGTACAGACAATTCTCTCCTTGCATCCGATGGATTGCATTATTCCGGAAAAGAATATGCAATATGGGCCCGCAAACTCGCCTCCTTGATTAGGAGTGTATTAAATTAAATTCATTGATTAATTATTTTCGCCAGTTTAGATTTCAATAAAATGACTATATTGATTTTTATCTGTGTTTTCACTTTGAAAAATCAAACCTGTCGTGTTTATGAAATATGCTGTTTTCTCTGTTGCATGCATGTCGCTTCTTATCAATCATTCTGTTTTCAGCCAGAAAAATAACGCGGCTGTCTTTGAGCGGTATGTCCAAAACGGATTACTGCAGTGGAAAACTCCAGGCCTGTCTGTGGTGGTAGTGAAAGATGGGAAAGAAGTGTATAAAAACGGGTTTGGGGTCACCGAACTAGGCAAACAAGATCCTTTCACCACGTCCACCCTTTCCATTTGTGCCTCCACCACAAAGGCCATGACGGCAGTCTGCATGGGCATGCTGATTGATGAAGGAAAAATTAAGTGGACAGACAAGGTAAGCGATATATACCCCGAACTTAAATTGCAGGACAGCTATGCGTCAGCTGAATTGACAGTGAAAGACTTGTTTACGCATAATGCAGGTTTGGGCAATGCCGACTGGTTTTGGATTTTAGGATATGACCTGGATACGATTATTTGCAAGATGCGCTTGCTGAAGCCTGCATATTCCTTCCGCTCTTCATTCACGTATCAAAATTTAATGTACATGGTTGCCGGAGAAGTAATCCATAAGGTATCCGGCAAATCCTGGGATGATTTTATCCGTGAAAGGCTGTTTGGTCCACTTGGCATGCAGCACACGTACCCGAGTTACCAATTATCCAGCAGCGAGCCAAGCCATATTTCACCGCATTTTATGTATGAAGACAGTACAGTGAAACCTATTGTTTATATTGATGCAAAAGGCATTGACGCGGCAGGTGGTGTGTGGTCCTCGGCAGATGACATCAGCCGATGGGTAAGGTTCATGCTTGACAGCGCATCGGTGAACGGGAAAAGACTTTTAAAAGCAGAAACTTATAATGAATTGTTTAAGCCGCAAGTCATGGTAACAGATGGCGAGTTTTACCCAACACAAAAAATGACAAAACCGCATTGGAAGACGTACGGGCTTGGCTGGTTCCAGGAAGATTATCGTGGCAAAATGCTGGACTTTCATACAGGCAGTCTTGATGGTGCTGTCGCAATTATTGGCTTGATCCCTGACGAGCATTTTGGAGTTTATATCTTCGGTAACCGCGACCATTCGGAATTGCGTCACGCACTTATGTACAAGGCGATTGACCTTTGGTGTTTCAACGACAACAGCCATGACTGGAGCAATGATTTTTTTGCATTGTATAAGAAAATAAAGGACGATCAAAAGAAAAAAGAATCTGAAAAGGAATCAAAGCATGTCTTGAACACAATCCCTTCACTAGAGATGTCTGCCTATGAAGGCAAATACAGTAATGAAATATTCGGTAATGCAGAAATTGCTTTTCGTAATGATACACTAATGCTTAAATTCCCGAACAACATTACATTAAACTTAACGCATTGGCATTTTGACACTTTTGTGGGAAAATATAATTATCCCTGGTTTGCAAAATCATGGGTTCAATTTTCATTGAATAATCTCGGAAGAGTCTCCCAATTTGAAATGGATGGAATGGCTTATAAAAAGATGGAATAACGCAAGATTTTAAGGCAGCGGGTTATGAGCTGCGCTCTGTCTTTTTCCTCCAATCTTTCCCATCGCGACCGCCAATAGCCCAAGAGACAAAAAAACAATCAAAAGAATGCAGGCATGCATGAACATTTTTGGATAGCCAAGCACATTCACGTCAATAAATGGATATGGATAGAATCTGGTAAGTGCTCCTAGTATAATCACCCACAAAAAATAAAGCGCAGGGTAATAGAGCCAACGTACGGCATCCATCCATCGTAAATCTTTCTTAGGTACAAACGCAATCCAATAAAGCACATAAATTAATGGCACTCCGCTGTGCAATATATTGTCTACAATAAGTTGCAGCCCTTGAGGTGCCCAAAGTTTACGAAGAATAAGATTATATACCAGGCCCACAACAAAAATGTACACTGCGATGGCAGCTTGAGAACTACTTATCAAGAAGAACACGCCCCACCTTGAATGAGGTATTGTTAAAATGGTTGTGAGACTTACTGCGACGAGCGTGTTTGTTAGTATGGTGAAATAACTGAAAAACCTGATTGTCCCTTCAACAGGAGACAAGTCAAGCCCAGACCATAAAGTGGTATTGATATAAAATTGCAAAATCACTCCTGACCAAGCCAGCAGAGCGATGATTCCTAATCGGATTTTCCCGGGCTGCTTTCCCATCTTTTAGAAATTTTGTTAATCAGGATAATACGCATCTTAGGAAAAGATATTGATCGCCCTTGAAAGTTAATATAAAATAATACAAGGTGATATTCCATTGTAGTCTGTTTGAGCCGAAGATCAAAATACCTTCAAAAGGGGATCCAAAAAATGATGGATATTCCCCTCGTCTACTGCGTCTCTGCGGGAACAATAAAAACAGCCCCAGATTGTGCAACTATTTCAATTTTGCCAATGCTTCTTTAATTCTTTGCCACGCTCTTTCAATATTGGATGCACTGTTTGCAAATGAAAAGCGCACACACGCAGGGTCTCCAAATGCATCACCCATAACGGAGGATACATTTGCCACATTGAGTAAATACATGGAAAAATCAGCAGAGTTACTAATGGTTGATTGCCCATCCGATTTGCCATAATAATATGATACATCCGGAAAAATATAGAATGCGCCCTCAGGCTCAAAACATTTTAAACCTGGAATATTTTTTACGAGATCCATAGTTAATTTTCTTCTTCTCCTAAATTCTTCTACCATTTCGAGTGAAGGTTTTAGATCGGCAGTCAATGCAACCACTGCAGCTTTCTGTGTAATCGAATTCGTGCCGCTTGTAAATTGCCCCTGCAATTTCTCACAAGCCTTTGCGATTTCCACAGACGCGGCAATATAGCCAAGTCGCCAACCAGTCATGGCGAACCCTTTGCTCAGCCCATTAATAATGATGATGCGCTCTTTAAGGTCATTAAACTGCGCAATGCTCTGGTGACTCCCAACAAAATCAATGTATTCATAAATTTCATCTGAGATAATGAATAGCTTGGGATGTTTCACGAAAACTGCAGCCAATGCTTCTAATTCCATCTTACTATATACTGCTCCGGACGGGTTGCACGGAGAAGAAAATAAAAACAATTTTGTTTTATCGGTTATTGCTGCTTCCAGTTGTGACGGCGTGATCTTAAACCCAGTTTCCATGGTGGTGTGCACTTCAACCACTTTGCCTTTTGCAATTTTAACGAGCTCAGAATACGTGACCCAGTAAGGAGTTGGTATGATCACTTCCTCGCCCTCATCAATAAGCGCCAGTATAGCGTTGGCAAGGCTTTGCTTGGCGCCCGTAGACGCAACGATATTCTCAGGATTATACTGAAGATTGTTATCTCTTTTAAATTTTACGCAGATGGCTTCGCGCAAGTCAAGAAAACCCGGTACGGGCGTGTAGTGGCTCCAATTGTCATCAATGGCTTTTTTAGCAGCATCTTTAATATGCTGCGGGGTATCAAAATCTGGTTCACCTAAACTGAGGTCAATCACGTCAACACCTTTGGCCCTGAGTTCGCGTCCAAGCTTGGCCATCTTCAAAGTTTCCGGTTCACTGAAGCGAGTTAAGATGGAAGATAATTGTTGCATTGTCTTTTAGTTAAGCGGCGCAAAGGTATTGAAATCAAAAAAGCCCTGCAAAAAGAAAAGCCCTGCCAGGGC
>DATMMJ010000259.1:0-2981 GCA_035569795.1 Puia sp.
CATCAATACTGAATTCTGGGAGTCTGCTCCCTCTCTCTCTCCAGACAAAAGAGACCTATATTTTGCAAGTAACAGGCCCGGCGGATATGGCGGCAATGATATTTATGTGAGTCATTATCTTGCTAATGGCAGATGGAGTCCACCTGAAAACCTGGGCCCCGAAATCAACACCATTGGAGATGAAAGTACCCCTTTCATACACGCAGATAATCAAAGCTTATACTTTACTTCTAGCGGCCATCTGGGCTATGGAAGTAATGATTTATTCGTTTCCAGAAAAGATGCAACCGGCAAATGGGGAAAGCCGGAGAATCTTGGATATCCAATCAATACCATCGAAGATGAAGGTAGCATGGTCATCTCTGCCGATGGAAAAACGGCATATTATGCCAGTGATCGCGCCGATAGCCGTGGTAAACTTGATCTGTACACTTTTCAGCTCAGAGATGACATAAGACCTGCACGGACATTGTGGATAAAAGGAAAAGTATTTGATAAGAAAACACTGAAAGGCCTTCCTTCAGCAGTGGAATTAACTGAGCTGCAAACAGAACAGGTTATAAGCAAAGTACAAACAGATGAGAAAGGGAATTATTTCATTACCCTGCCAGTAGGAAAAGATTATGCATTCAATGTAAACCGCAAAGGCTATTTATTTTTTTCAGAAAATTTTCCATTGAGCCAAAAGCAGCCAGACTCCACTTACAATATTGATATCCCTTTGCAACCCATTGAAGCAAATGCCATGGTAATATTGAAAAACATTTTCTTCGATGTAAACAAATATGATCTGAAGAGCGAGTCGAAAGTCGAACTAGACCAGATTGTCCAATTGATGAAAGAAAATATTACCCTAAAAATTGAGATAAGCGGCCATACTGATAATGTAGGAAAACCTTCAGACAATTTAAAGCTTTCGGAGAACCGCGCAAAATCAGTCGTGATCTATCTTACGGCAAAAGGAATTGATGCAAGGCGCTTATCGTTCAAAGGCATTGGTGATACTAAACCAATCGCAGATAACAATACAGAAGAAGGCCGAGCAAAGAATCGCAGGACGGAATTGAAAGTAGTAAGTCATTAATTTTTGAAGCAGTATTCTGGCTTAGTCAATCATTTTCATATTTTGAATGTATGCAGTTGCATAAAAAAGACAAAAGCCACAAATACCTAAGAAGCCGCCAAAAATCGACGCAAAGTGAATACAAAAAAATGACCGTTTTTTTTCGATAATGATGCTTTGAAACAAAAAAAAATCCTTTTGTATCAAGTTGTTATCACCATCAATAATGAGTAACCCAAATTTAAAATATTATCATGATAAAGACTTTAAAAATAGGTGTCATAATATGCCTTCTCTTTCCATTAAAATCGCTTGCGTGGGGTGTTGATGGGCATCATATCATTGCGGAGATTGCTTTTAGAATGCTATCAGATAAAACCAGAGCGAATGTGATGGCCTTGTTGGGTTCTACAACTTTCGAAGAGGCCAGTGTGTGGATGGATGAAAAAAGGCAAGACCACGCATATGATTATATGAAGCCTTGGCATTATATAAACATCGAAAAAGGCAACACATATATCCCAAACACTGATGAAAACATAATAAATCAATTGCTTTTGAAACAAAAGGAATTATCAAATTTGAGTGCCCTGAATCCCGAACAGATTAAAACCGATTTATTGGTGTTATTTCATCTGGTTGGTGATTTGCACCAGCCCCTGCATGTTGGCTATGGAGCAGACCGTGGAGGAAACACAATTGAAATCAACTTTCATGGCGAAGCCACAAACCTGCATGCGTTGTGGGATTCGAAGATAATACAGGAACAAAAAATCAACCTTCAAGATTGTTTGAAGATGATGAACGCATTGTCCAGCCAACAGATTAGGGCCATCCAAATTATTGATGTGATATCATGGATGAATGAGTCCCGTTCCTATCTGGATGCTGTTTATGATTTTTCTGGACATGTTGTTGGAGATGATTATGCTAACGCCAAAAAAAGCCTAATTGAAAGACAGTTGGTGTACGCCGGGGTAAGGTTGGCTGCAATGCTTGAAAAATACTGCAACAATATTTCTCAAGTGCATATTCCTACTGCCATTGCACAATCTACAAATTCTATAACTCCGGAGGCGGCGGCAGATCATATAGGAGAAACGTTGACAATTTGCGGCAAGGTTTTCGGAGCTAAATATCTTGAGGCTTCCAATGGCTCTCCTACACTGGTTAACTTGGGCGCTGAATACCCCAACAATCCTTTTACCTTGGTGATATATGGCAGCGATAGGAGCGGATTTTCTTATAAGCCTGAAGAATATCTTATCGGAAAGTTCATTTGCGTAACTGGCACAATTAAGTTATACAAGGGGAAACCAGAAGTTATTGTTTCACAAGCCGGTCAAATTCAGATTAAGTAAATAATGGATCGCAGGCCTTAAATTTTGAATGAGAAAATTAGATCATTAATATTATTACCTTATAATTGATTCTATTAAGCAAAACGCCTTTCAATACCGGTCTATAAAATTATTTTGGAATGAATTTGCCTCCTGCCCTATCTTTGCACATGGCAAGAATAAATATACCCTCTCAGCAAACAAATCTACTTTCAAAATTTTTCGGTGAAGGCCTCACATTCGATGATGTGCTGCTGCTCCCTGCATTTTCACAAGTGCTCCCGCGGGAAGTAGTTATTAAAACAAAACTTACAAAAGAGATTACGCTGAACATCCCGATGCTTTCCGCAGCGATGGACACCGTTACCGAAGCCTCTCTGGCAATGGCCATTGCAAGAGAAGGTGGCATCGGCATTTTGCATAAAAACATGAGCGTCGAAAACCAGGCGGAACAGGTCCGCAAAGTGAAGCGCAGCGAAAGCGGTCTAATCATTGATCCTATAACACTGCATGCTGAAGCAACTATCGGTGATGCATTGCGGCTAATGAAAGAAAATAAGATCGGCGGCATTCCCATC
>DATMMJ010000260.1:0-7358 GCA_035569795.1 Puia sp.
CCCGATTCAAATTCCTGCAGGCGATTTTGAGCATCGTATTGCTGCGCATGGAGGTTTTCTGACTTATTTTGCAGGGAAAAAACAAGATTTGTGAGGCGATTTATATCGTCTTGGGTTTGTTTGATCGCTTGTTCCTTTAACTGTTCGTTATAGCCAATCACTTCGTTGTGTTTTGCCTGGATATCTGCTTTCAGGGCATTCACAATTATTTCCTGAGAGGCTATTTGCTCGTGCAGCCGCTCCAGATTTTTAGCGCGGCCGATTTTCTTTCCTTCAAACAAACCAACGCTACCACCCGTAAGAGAATACTGTCCTTTTACATACTTGCCGGTCTTTTCCAATACGATTGCATCGTTACTGTTTTGCAGCGCTTCTTCACTTTCTGCTATAAACACATTGCCAAGCAGATTCTCGGCAAGCTTCCTGTATTGGATGTCCACTTCAATCACATCCATTGCGGGAATGCTTCCTTCGGGTTGGTGGTATGAGGCTTCTTGGGTATCTGAGAATTTGTCAAGCAAAAAGAAATTGGCCTTCCCTTTTTTGTTCTCGTCCAACAAATGCACCGCCTGTAGACCTTCCTGCAAATTGTTGACCACATAATAATTCAGATAGGGCTCAAGCACATTCTCTACCGCTGCGCGAAATTCTTCTTTCACGTAAATAATATCCGACAAGATGGGTGCCGTGTGATTCCAGTTTGGGTTCTTATGCAAAAACTTCACGCTCTCCGGATAGCCTTCCATCGAATCAATCAGGCTTTTTAGTAACCCATATTCATTTTTTTTAGAATCCCCTTTCCTGTTCTCGTCGGCAAGCTGCTGCCGAAGTGCCTCCAGTTCTGATTGCGTGGACAGTATCTGCTCTTTTGTATGGTCATGATGTTGCTGTAGTTGTTGTAAGCTGAGTTTCTGGCCACCCAACTCCTCTTCCATATTTATCTTTTCAGATTCCAAATCCCTTATTTGCTTTTCGCGATGGATGCTTTCCTGCTCTAATTGCGCAATACCTTGTTGCACATTTTGAATCGTTGTATCAGCTACCGCGATTTTCTTTTCCGCTTCAAACTGGTTGCGGTGCATCTGCGCATTTTCCGCTCTCAGGCTTTCAATCAAGACCCTGGACTCATCAAAGGATTTGCGCGTCTGATCAACAGCAACTTGTAGTGATGCCAGCTGCTGTTCCAGTCCGCTCAATTTATTTTGCTCTTCTTCCCTTTGTTGTTGCGTGAATGCAATGCTCTCATCCAGGCCCTGAAGCTGGTTTTCGCTCTTTTGCAAAAATTCATGCAGACTTTGCTGTTTTTCTTTTAAGAAATTGAGCCGCTGAGACACGAGATTTTTTTCATTTTCTTTTTCCCGAGATTCCTGCACCAAATCATTGAATGCATGCTGCATTGCCTGCAAGGCTTTTTCATTTTCTATGAAGCCGAGCTTTTCCTTTTCAATCACCGCTTCTTCGCTGGCGATCACTGCTTCTAAATGTATGCGCTTATTCGTCTGGGTTTCTGATTGCTCGTTGAGCTCTCTGTAAGTTGTGTTGAACCCTTCCAGCGCTGCTTTTGCAAGTTCAATGCTTAACTCGCGATATTCTTTTTTTATCTCATAATATTTCTCCGCTTTCCTGGACTGGCTCTCCAAATTTTTAAGCTGGTTGTTTATTTCAAAAAGCAAATCTTCAATGCGCGCAAGGTCCTGCTCAGTTGCATCTAATTTTTGTCTTGCTTCTTTTTTCCGCGTTTTATAAATAGAGATGCCCGCAGCTTGTTCCAGCATGCGGCGGCGGCTGTTCTCCTTGTCCTTTATAATATCATCCACCATGCCCAACTCAATAATGGCATAACTGTCAGTGGTGATGCCCGTATCCATGAACAGATTCTGAATATCTTTCAGTCGGCAAGAAACATCATTGAGGCGGTATTCGCTTTCTCCGCTTTTGTAGAATTTACGTGTGATGGTAACTGTACTAAATTCTGTAGGAAGCAGGTTTCGGGTGTTCTCAAAGGTAAGGCTCACTTCTGCAAGGCCGGATGCTGAACGGTTCTTGGAGCCATTAAACACCAGGCTTTCCAGATTCTCTGAACGCAAATGGCTTATTTTCTGCTCGCCGATAACCCATCGGATACTATCTACAATATTGCTTTTGCCACAGCCATTGGGCCCAATAATTCCCGTGACACCTTCGTCAAAATTAATGTGGGTCTTATCAGCAAAACTTTTAAATCCTTTTATGTCGAGGCTCTTTAATCGCACTGTGCAATAATTTTTAAGTAGCGACAAACCTACACTAAAATGCTTGATTCTGATTTGGGCTGTTGATAAGTGGTGTATAGAAACCGCATTAAGTTATTTTCGCTGATAAAAAGCAAATATTCAGTCGTAAATTCAATAGTTTCTGATTGCCAGCAGAGTTTATTTTTTTGGCAGCGTGAATTGCCGCTCTTTGGTTTTACTCCGAGTTTTTTTGAAGCGGCTAAGTTCTGGCAATACATGCAAGTCCTGAGCATTTGCAATCCTAGTGAAGTTTTATTTCCTGCTATAACAATGGCAAATAAAATGTCGGCAGGGAAGCACACCCGCCGACACTTTCGACAAATGCAATATTTTTTAGCTATAGATGCATCCTATTTTGTTCTGTCGGGCGGTTACCCCGGCTTTGCAATGGAGTTCTAGAAATCAGATGATGTCCACTGCCAAGGTAACCTTCCTCCTCTTATTGGGGGATATTCAATTTTTTGCAAACTTCTGCATAACCCATTGTATCAAGTACACTGCCCCTCGGTGTGCTCGCGCTATTTAAAGACAAATCTCCTGCTTTGGAATAGCCCTTGCCATTGAACATACTACCTAAAACCCCTCCAGGAATAATAATATATCTCCAGGGGTAAGTGGCATTAAATGTAGCGACAAGGTTAATATCCCCTACCGTGAGGTACTGGTATATGGAATGTCCGCTTGAAACATTTGAGTAGGTGCCATCGTACACTTCGGTACCAAATTTGAAATAGGTTTTTACTTCCCCTTTGTCCATAATATCCTGGGTAACTCCCGGTGCTGCTATTTGGCCGAACCAGGAAGTACCACTGCCAGTAAAGGTTACCGTTGCCCAGTTTGAATAAATAACATTCGCTGTGCCGGTATCGCCCTTTGGGCCCGTGGGTCCTACTGGGCCTGCAGGTCCTACGGGACCCGTCGCACCGATAGCTCCTGTGGGGCCTTGTTTTGTACAACTAAAAAAAATAATCATACCCATTGCGAGAAATAATGGCAGCTGATGAATTTGTTTCTGTTTCATTTTTTAAATTTTTTTTTTGAAGGAATCCATGTTTGCAGATGACGATTGTTAAAAGCTAACAACCAGATTAAGTTTATTATTCTTTAATGTTTAAGATCAAATGATACCAGAACATTTATTATTTAGGGTTGGCAGGAGCATTATTTGCACATGCAGATTCCCCTGTATCTCAATCATCCTAAATAAACATATGGTATAAAGAGGCAAAGGTAGAGCGCCATGATAGCCCCGGTAAGAGAGAGCATACTGAATTTCAGATGTAATTATACTGGAAGTTCGTAAGTATTGATACGTATCACTAGTCTATATTGTCGGATTTTTTTTTGGCTGTTAACGACTAGAAAAGTAAAAATGCACAAGCAAGGTAGAATAATAATTGGATTCTACGGCTTCATTGTTTCGTGATGGTAATCTTGGAAAAGAAAGCACAAAGACTACCCCCATACCAAACATATATTAGCCGGTCAAGCCAGGTTGCTCCAGATAATGTAGCCACAGACAAATCATGTGGGTAAAGCCTTTGTTAATAGCACAGATTCTTTATCTGCACCGCGCTAAAGAAAGGACCCTGTGCGTTAGAACTCATTCAGGTTTTGGTGTGATGTACAGCTTTAATCCCGCTCTTTTTCTTAATTCATTTATCGGCATATCGATTTGCCGGCCGATGGGCTTACCATCCCGGTAAGTAATTACTTTGAGCATGACTGATTCTTTCGGTACGGATAAAGTCGTTGAATATTTCGGATAAAAATTATCCGGGTGGGAATTATCGAAACTGTAGTAGATATCCAACCCCTCCACTTCGGTCGAGAGTTCAATCTGTAATGAATCGTTCGCATCTTTTTTCGCCGTGAAAATCGGGTCGAAAAGCGCACGGGAGTATTTCACTTGCTGAATATCCATTCTATCAAAATTCGTTTCCGTTTTTTTTGCAAATTTATTCCAGTCCTTTTTTTCCTTCGGTGACCATAAGCATTCTGCCAGCGCCAGGCTGCGTGGCCAAACCATGTATTGCAGGTGTCTGGTGTTGTAAACCTGCTCACTCCACAAATTGCCCTGACCTCCTTTGATGAATTTTGCATCAACGCCATCAGGCACAGGTTCAAACTGGTAAGCAGTTCTTAACCGCAACGTGGCATATACATGCGGTTCAATAATTCCATCAGACTGCATATAGTCCAGATATACAAAATTGGTTGGCGTCATAACCACTTCATGACCCATTTTTGCCGCTTCTATCCCACCCTTCATACCGCGCCAGCTCATAACTAAAGCACCCGGGGCCAAACCGCCTTCAAGTATCTCATCCCAGCCCATAAATTTTTTCCCCTTGGATTCAACAATTTTTTCGAGCCTTTTTTCAAAATAGCTCTGTACTTCTTCCATTGTCTTCAACCCCTCCTTCTGCATCAAAGCTTTGATGGCATCGCTCTTTTCCCAGAAATTTTTAGGACACTCATCGCCACCCACGTGTATATACCCAAACGGGAATAATTGAGCAACCTCGGTCATCACTTTATCTAAAAATTCATACACTTTTTCATTTGCCGGGCAGAGCGTGTTGTCTTCCAGTGCAATAGGCGGTGCGCCATGGGACCAATCCATAATTTCCTCCCCTGACCGCACTTTATAATTCTCTGCCCCCGGCGTGCAAGACAGTTCAGGGTAAGAAACAACGGCAGCTAGACTATGGCCTGGTACATCCACCTCAGGCAAAATATTCACGAACCTTTCCTTTGCATATTGAACCAGTTCCCGGATATCGTCCTGAGTGTAGAAACCGCCATAGTCGCGTGGCTCACCTGCAGCAGGAAGAGCAAAAGTGCCGAAATACCCAACCCGCTTCACATTCCATGCTCCTACCGAAGTCAGCTTTGGCAGGCTTTTTATTTCGATGCGCCAGCCCTCATCATCGGTTAAATGCATATGCAGGAGATTATATTTATATTTCACCATCTCATCGATAAAATCTTTTACCTGCTGCTTAGTGAAAAAATGCCTCGATACATCGAACATCAGCCCCCGCCATCCGAATCGGGGATAATCGGTGATCGAAACGCAAGGGGTCCTCCAGACTACATTTTTCGCAAGGCTTTTGCTCTCAATTTCTTTAGGTAATAATTGAAGCAGGGTTTGCGATCCGTAAAATAATCCGGCGGGCCTATTGGCCTTGATCACGATATTTTTTTGGGTGACTGACATGGTGTAGCCCTCCTCTCCGATGGCTTTATCTTCGTTTTTGTTAAGTACAAAACGGACAGTTGCTGACGGATTTGTTTTCGTAACCACGCTGACCTTAAACCCGGTGGACGCAATCAACTGGGCGGATAATAAGGCAGCAACCCCACTAGCATCCTTAGATTCATCTATTTCAATAATTATGTTAGGAGGCAAAACAAAATGCCCGGGATTGACTGTTGCAGTAACTGGTTCCGGAATAATAGACAATTGCGGGTCGATCGATTGGGCAAAGACAAACACCCCGAAAAACTGAATCAAGAAAATTAGGATGGCTTTACGCATACAAAAAAGATTATCAGTTTGAGATAAATGATCAAAACAAAAAATGAAAGTAGTAAATAATGCCATAATGATGGCTGATAACAATTAATAATAAAATTTATTTTGTACTTTGAATCTTTGTGCATTTTTGTTTGCCACAGCATGCCCAGAAGTTCGCAGAGTTTGATTCTGGTTTTTTGTGGTCTTTTGAGTGCACGCCGTGGCTTTAAGATAATATCCAACTAATGAGCCAATACGACATCATCATTATCGGTACCGGGGCGGGCGGCGGCACGCTTGTGCATTCTTTAAGCAATTCAGGAAAAAAAATCCTGGTACTCGAGCGTGGCACTTACCTGCCAAGAGAAAAAGAGAACTGGGATTCCATTGCCGTTTTTCATCAAGACAGGTATCACACCAATGAAGTTTGGAAGACCGATGAGGATAAAGATTTGCATCCGCAGACTGGCTATTGGGTTGGCGGCAATACCAAAGTGTATGGTGCTGCATTATTCCGGCTCCGCGAAAAAAATTTTGAAGGTGTAACTCATCCCTATGGTGTCACCCCGGAATGGCCATTGAAGTACAAAGACTATGAACCTTACTATACGGAAGCTGAAAAATTATTCAACGTGCACGGCCAAATGGGGGAAGACCCTACAGAGCCTTACCGAAGCGGCGAATATCCCAACCCGCCCGTCTCCCACGAGCCCCGCATTCAGGAGCTTTGTGATGAATTGAAATTAAAAGGTTATCACCCTTTTCGGTTACCCATTGGTGTTAGATTGAATGAAAATGACAAATTGAATAGCCCATGCATCCGTTGCGACACCTGTGACGGGTTCCCTTGCATGATACATGCAAAGGCCGATTCCGACATTAATTGCGTGCGCCCTTCGTTGAGTAATGATGCAAACATTACGCTTGTGACCGAGATGAAAGCAACCAAACTGATCACTGATGGTTCGGGCAAAAGAATTGTTAGCGTGGAAGCAGAACGCGGAGAGGAGAAGTTTTCATTCACTGCTGACATTTTTGTCGTGGCAGCAGGTGCTGTCAATTCAGCCGTGCTGTTACTCAGATCATTCAATGAGAAACATCCAGATGGATTGGCAAATAGTTCCGGGATGGTTGGCCGGAATCTGATGAAACATAATAACTCCGCGATGCTCGCTATATCCACAAAACCTAATCCAACCAAATTTCAAAAGACCTTAGCCGTGAACGATTTTTATTGGGGTGATGAGGATTTTAGATTCCCTATGGGCCATGTGCAGTTGATGGGAAAATCCAATAAAGACCAGCTCTCTCCAGATGCTCCACTGTTGACACCGGGGTTGGTATTGGAAGAAATGGCCAGCCACTCTGTCGACTGGTGGTTCACCGGGGAAGACTTTCCTTTGGCGGACAACAGGGTAACAATAAAAGACAATCAAATTTATTTGAAGTACACCCAGACAAACATGGAGGGGTTTAACCGATTGCATCAAAAGTGGGAGTCTATTTTAAAAGAAGTGGACAATGTGAGTCATTTCATACCCCATTCATTATACCTGAAAAAA
>DATMMJ010000261.1:0-3399 GCA_035569795.1 Puia sp.
GTTCCATAACAAGAGGGTTAAATGCAATAGTTCTTACCGCAAAAAAAATATCAAACGGGGACCTTAGCGGCCGGGCAACAGTGTACGGCAATGATGAGATCGGTCAGGTGGCTACTGCTGTTAACCATATGACAGATCAGCTTGTGAAATCCAACGATGAACTTGGTCAATTTGCCTACGTGGCATCTCATGACCTGCAGGAGCCTCTGAGGACCATATCCAACTATACCCGCCTGCTGCAAGAAAAATATAAAGGATCGCTGGACGAACAAGCAGATAGATACCTTACCTCCCTTGAAAGGGCGACTGTGCGGATGCAAACACTCATCAAAGACCTGCTTGACTATTCGATCATCGGACACAATAAGCAAAAGAGTTTTATTGATTGCAGCGCCATCCTGGCCGAAGTGATGCATGATATGGCTGCCCTGATCGAACAGACCAATACAAAGATTGAGTTTGGCAATTTACCAGTCATTTATGGGCATCAGGAGATAAGGATCCTTTTCCAGAATCTCATTACTAATGCAATTAAATTCAGAAAGCCCGGCCAACCCATGCTCATCCGGATTTATGCGAAGAATTACGGCAGCGAGTGGCTGTTTTCCATCAGCGATAATGGCATAGGAATTGAAGAAGCATACTATGAGAAAATTTTCACGATCTTTCAAAGACTGCACTCGGGCAAGGAATACCCGGGCACCGGCATCGGGCTTGCGCAATGCAAAAAGATCGTGGAACTCCACGGAGGCGAGATCAATGTAGTTTCAGAAGCGGGTAAGGGCAGCACTTTTTATTTCAGGATCCCTAAAACAAATAGTCATGAAGGTTAAACTGGACTATGTGCTGCTGATCGATGATGATGAGGACGATAATTATTATCATCAACTCATTTTGAACGAATCGTTTTCTATTGGCACTATTAAAGTGGCAGAAAACTGCTTCGAGGCCCTGTGCATTCTGGCTAATGGTAACTTGGTACCCGATATAATATTTTTAGATGCCAACATGCCAAAAATGAATGGGTGGGAATTTATTGAAAAGTATGAAAACCTGTATGCAGGCAAAAGGCTAAAAGACCCGGTCATCATCATGCTCAGCACTTCTTTGAGTCCGAAAGACAAGGAGAGGGCTTCTCATATACCTTTAATCAACGGGTATGAAACAAAACCTTTGACTAAGGAAATGTTTGAGCGGATAATCAAACAATATTTTGCAAAACAAACTGCGGGATGAGGCAATTTTGCATGTATGCGTGCAGTTTGGAGACTGTTAGAACATAGTGACAAACAATTACCCGTTCCTAAACACATGTTTCATTTTCCTGATTTTGAATTCCCTGCCAAATTCTGATTGAGTATATTGAATCGAGGAGGATGCATATTACTTACTAGGATAGTCCCTTTGTTTCCTAACCATACAACTTACTTTGAACTGCGCTAGTGGATCATTGGCTGGCCCGAGTAAAGCTTACCCTGAAAGTTCTTCCGATAGTTGGAGTCTGAGAGAATGTTCATTCGTTTTTGCTTCCCTCTTCTTGATTGCCCCCTGTTTCTCGACAAAAAATATTTTTGCGATATGTACAAAACCATTCCGTAAACAAACATAACCTTCCCCCACTTGAGAAAAAAACTCCGATGGCCTGATCGGTATTATTCCGTTCTTGTAACAACATTTATAATATGCGTTTACGGCACGTTCAAAATCCGTTTCCTCAGGTTTTTTCCAAAACATAGTTTATGATTTAATGTGTGCATTTTCTGCACCACAGGAATTCAAGATTTATTGAATTCTCCAAATTGACAGGGTAAAAAGCAATTACTGGTCTACAAAAATGAAATCAAAAAATATATTCCCGAATAATGCTATCAATTCTTATTCCAGAATTACTCTGACCTTAAAAAATTTATAAACTTCCGGCTATCCCGCGGAGATTCTCTTCAAAACCGGAGCTGACTACAACTTGCTGAGCAATTATTTACACAATTTGGATCAGTTGTTTCCAAACCATTCATTCTTTATCCAGCCCCATCGATGGAAGTTCTGAGAGTACCTTAAAGATAGCCCTCTATAAGTTAATAAGAATTCAGTGTATGGGCATGGGATCGATATAAAAAAACGTGAGAAGATATCTCACCCCCCACGTTTTTGAAACAAAAGATTTGTTATCCGTTCATCAATTCTCCATGATGATCAAACACAAGGCTTTTCCTTTTCAAATCTCCTTTTGCAGCAGTGATATGATAGCTGGGCTTTTCATTTGGCAAATATTGCTCATAAGACGATCTTATCTTCCATAGGCCGTATCTGCTTTTCTTAAGGCTGGTTTTTACGGCCTCAGGGAGCATATTCTCGCTTAGGATTTTTTCAGAGCCGAGCCATCGGCCCTTCCTATCGAATCTTGCCTTTACCAGGTATTCGCCCATATTGAATCTGGCCTTATAGTCGCCAATTATGCCATGGCGCCATTCAACATTTGTGGCATCCACATACCTGGAATGGAATGCATCAGTGATTTTTGCTGGTATTTTTGCATACGCCGCGCCCGTCATAAGTGCAGCAGATAGCAATAAAAAAAATAGCTTTTTCATGATACTCCGTTTTCGTTAATAAATGTAATTGCTATTAGTTTACCAGAAAAATCAGGCCAACGCACAAAAAAAAGTGAAAAACAACGTTAAAAAAACCAGTCTTATTTTAAAAATTGTTAAAATCCCGGTCTAGAGTAATCCCGCCAAAGAATATATAAAATGTATTGACCCGGCAAAACCGAAAAATGCTGCGTGTTAGAGCCTTCGATAAATTTCTTCTCCAATGCTGGAAATGATCAATACGATGCAACTGCGAAATCAGGATGCATAGTGGGCATCCGTCTTTTTTTGTAAAGCAGGGTTTTTTAGATAATTTGTTTCCGGTTACAGATTAACGTTAGTCATGAAGTCCATCGAAAAGATCTCTGTTGGCAGCGCAGCAGCATTGCAAAAAAAAAGCAGCTTTGCTTTGCGGTAATTTTTGACACGATGGTGTCTTGTATTGTCAAAAGCGCGGCGGCTTATTGTGGCATCGATCCAAGCGTCGCAATTCTTGCAGAACGGCAGACTCTCAGGAGGCAGTCAGGCTCATCAATGAAAATATAATTGGAGAATCAGCAATCTTCAGCAAATCAATATGCTGTGCGTTGCAAAAATGAAGTTTTATTGTATTAGACAGTCCCGTTTATAGTGCTCAGATCTTGCGAAATAATCAACCAGATACCCCCATGAGAACAAAATGGAAGGGCCCGTGTCGGGCGTTCCCGGGCAACTTTGCTAAGATATACGTTCAAAGAAAGCTATAATGAAAAAATTTACGGTGCCCAAAATAAATTTGCGCCCTTTTTAGCCAGCTGCTAATCTAATT
>DATMMJ010000262.1:0-4821 GCA_035569795.1 Puia sp.
CAGTTAAACTTGGCACAAATACTAGTGTAAGTATCGCGCCGAAAGCGCCAATTGGAACAGCAAGCAATACGGAGAATGGGACAGACCAGCTTTCATATAGTGCCGCAAGAAAAAGAAATACAAATGTTATAGAGAACAAGAAAATATAAAAAGTCGTTGAACCGGCGCGGATTTCTTCATAACTCAAGCCTGAGAATTCATAGTTATATCCTTCGGGGAGAACCCTTTTTGCGATGGCAATAAGTGAATCCGTTGCCTGGGTGCTGCTAAATCCTTGGGAGGATGCGCCATCAATTTCTGCCGAACGGAAAATATTAAAATGAGAAATTAAAGGCGCAGTTTCTGTTGGCGCGTAGCTTACAAGCGTTCCGAGAGGAACCATTGCACTATCCTGATTGCGCACATAATATTTATTGATGTCGGTGATCAATGTGCGGTAAGCAGTGTCAGCTTGCACAACTACATGGAATGTGCGGTTGTAAGTGGTAAAATCATTAATGTACAAGCTACCCATGAATGCCTGGATGGTGGTGAAAACATCTCCGATATTAACACCCAGCTTCTCACATTTTTCACGGTCGACAGTTAGATTATAACTGGGTGTGTGCGCGGAGTAAAAACTGAATGCATTTGTTATTGCAGGATTTTGATTGGCCTGCGAGATAAATTTATTCACTACGTTTTCAAAGGCATGCAAGTCATCATTTGTGCTGCGTTGCTCAATTTGCAAACTAAAGCCAACCGTTTCACCAATGCCCGGAATAGGCGACGGCTGTATCACTTCAACGTTTGCATTTTTTATTCCTGCTTCTAGAATTCTTTTTTGCATCACTGCGATAATGCCCGGCACCTGCTGGTCTGTTTCACTTCGCTGGTCCCAGGGTTTTAGTTGTACGTAAATTGTTCCCGCATTGGAATTGGTTGCATTATTCACTACATTCAATCCGGATAATGCGGCATAGTGGGCAACGCCCGGAGTAGAGGTTACGACCTCCATCAACTTAGTCATCACAGTAACTGACTGGTTGGTCGCAGATGCAGGAGGCAATTGGAAAGTGACATAGAGGTTGCCATCGTCTTCTGAAGGAATAAACCCAGTTGGTTTGTCCTGAAATAAAAAATAGGCGCCTATGCAAACACAAACGAGCAGCAGGATAATATATCTGGATGCCTTAATGCTTCTGTTCACCCCACTAGTATATTTTTCTGTGAGTTTGTCAAACCACCTATTAAATCGGAAGAAAATCTTATTCACGCCCGTTTTTTGTCTATTTGGGTCAGAAGGTTTTAATAATAATGTGCACAGCGCAGGTGTCAGTGACAAGGCGATGAATGCAGAAAGAATCACTGATATCGCGATGGTGATAGCAAACTGCTGGTACAACCTTCCTACGATGCCCGGAATAAAACCAACAGGAACGAATACAGCTGCAAGGATCAGAGCTATCGCCACCACAGGTGCAGAAATATCTTTCATCGCATGATAGGTCGCTTCTTTGGCAGACATCTTTTGCTCATCCATATAATGCTGAACTGCCTCCACCACAATAATAGCGTCATCCACCACAATGCCAATGGCAAGCACAAAGCCAAACATCGTAAGCGTATTGATGGTAAATCCTAAAGGGATAAAAAAACAAAACGTGCCTAAAATAGAAACAGGAATAGCAAGCACAGGAATTAATGTGGAGCGTAAGTTTTGCAGAAACAATAGTACAACTATGGCAACGAGCCCTAATGTTTTTAATAATGTTCCCACCACGTCAGCCATCGAGACTTTTACCACGGTAACAGATTCAAAGGGCACCGAATACTCCACATCAGCCGGAAATGATTGTTTTAGCAATGCAAGTTCTTTATAGATTCCTTTTGCCGTTTCCAGTGCATTGCTTCCGGGCGCTTGGTAGATGCGCAAAAAAGAAGCACGTTTTCCATCTACAAAAGAATTGCTTGAAAAAGTAAACTTTCCCAATTCAACTCTGGCCACATCCTTCAAATAAACCAGTTCTGCCGTTGCAGGCAACGATTTCACAATAATATTTTCAAACTCTGAAACTTTGCTTAGCCTGCCGTTCACAAGAATCCCGATTTCAAATGTCTGTGATTTTTCCTGCGGTGGCACTCCCGCAGATCCTGCTGCCACTTGCACATTTTGGGCAGACAATGCACTGATGATATCCTGTGGTGTGAGACTATAGGAAGCCATCTTCTCCGGGTTCATCCAAATACGCATACTGAAATCATCAGTGAACCTATTGATGCTTCCCACACCCGGAACACGAAGTAGTGCATCTTGAATAAATATGTTAGTATAGTTATCTAGAAAAGTAATATCATGGGTTCCGTTGGGTGCATATACAGCAACCATCATGAGTTGGCTCGGATTGATTGCACGTACCGTTAAGCCCAGACGGCTTGCTACAGCCGGTACCTGTGGCGTTGCAATACTTACGCGGTTTTGTACATCTAGTGCAGCAATATCTATATTGGTCCCAATATTAAAGGTCACATTCATAGATACCAGCCCGTTGTTGGTAGAGTTGGATTGCATATACTCCATACCGGGAGTTCCATTTATCTGCCCTTCTACGGGAGTGGCCACTGTTTGCTCGACTGTTTGTGCATCCGCGCCTGTAAATTGCCCCGTCACCTGCACGATGGGTGGTGTAATATCAGGGTACTGATCCACCGGGAGAACAAGAATGCATATGGTGCCGGTCAGCACGAGCACAATCGATATGACTATAGCTGTTACCGGTCTTTTAATAAACGTATTGGCTACCATAATTTACTGATCATCTAAGTGGTAATGGACCAAAAAAATTACTATTCAAGAAAATACCATTTTTTGGGCCTTGAGTGCAAAATACTGTTGGCGGTTTAATATGCATCTTCCTAAATACTTTTGGTACTGTCTGTTTTTGTTCTGCCTGCGGGAGCACTACTGCGGGTGCTGTCAGATCCATTTTTGCCCGTAGATTGCCTGGTGCCCACATTCACCTGCGTGCCTTCGTGAAGTGATTGTACTCCGTCAATCACTATGCGGTCACCTTCCGTAATGCCAGATCTGACAATCACATTTGCGCCAATAGTTTGCCCCAGTTGTATCTTTTTTTGAAAAGCATAAGGCTTAGGTCCCTGTTGAGCAGCGGTATCGGTTTGCTGTTTTTTTGAGGAATCGTCAGGATGGCTAAATACTGTATCCTTTACGACAAATACAAAATATTCGCCCATCTGTTCAACAACTGCTTTGCCTGGGATTACTAGCTGCGGAGTGGCATCCTGGTTATGCACACGCACAATGGAACTCATGCCTACTTTCAGATCATTTTGTGGATTGGGAAAGACGAGTCTCACTCTAATTGATCCGGTTTGCGGATCTACAGCGCGATCAATTATGGAGATTTTTCCCGTGTGCGGATAAAGGGAATTGTTTGGAAGCAAAAGGGTAAACAAGGAATCAATGGAGGGTAGTTTTTGTTTTTCCATTTTCTCGAATTCCGCCAATTGCTTTTCATTGATTAAGAAATCAACACCCATAGGGTCGTCCGTCGAAATTGTATTCAGAACAGTCTGTCCCACTGTAACCATATTGCCAAGTTTTACCTGACTGAAACCGATGGTCCCGCTAAATGGCGCGTAAATAACAGAATAGGTAAGATTTGTCCTGGCTGTTTTTACTGACTGCTCGGCTGCTTTAGTCTGGTTTTTTGCATTTTCAAGCGCAATGAGCGCATGATCATACAATTGCTTGGCAACAGCATGTTCGTTATTCAGGTATACATAACGATCGGCATCTTGTTGCGCCTGCACCTGGTTTCCTTCCGCCACTTGCAAATTGTCTTGGGCTGCATCAAGGGCTGCCTGATATATGCGTCTATCAATCTCATACAATATCTGGCCTTTTTTTACATGGCTGCCTTCAGTAAAAAATATTCCGGTAATATAACCCTGCACCTCAGTCGTAAGGCTTACCTGACTCAGCGCTACAGTAGTAGCAGGATATTTGTCATAAAACAAAACATGCTGTGCCCTTACCGTGTACAGGTTAACAGGAGTTGGTGGAACAGGCAGTGGCTGTTTTTGTTTGCATGAAAAAAAGATCAGACAACCTGATAACATGCCACTTATTAAAACTCTATGCATGAGAGATTTATTTTACTTTAATTAATTTTAGTATGAGATAATGCCCATTGCCTTTTGCAAATTGATTTTGCTCGACAGGACCTGGAACAATGCGTTTATATAACTTATTTCAGAACCTATGAGGTTGGACTCCGCCGTTACTACATTCAGGTAAGCCACTAGCCCCTGCTTATATTGCAGCGTTACGACATAGTAAACCCTTTTTGCCATTGTCACGTTTTCCTGCAATACCTGCATGTTATACAAGTTGCTTCTGTAATTTGCCATCGCCGCGGTATACTCACTATAAATTTGCAATTTCAGATCCGTCAGGCTCCAATCTAGGATATGCTCCTGCAGTTTTGACCTTTCGATACCCTTTGTGCGTGAAAAACCCGTGAATATGGGTAAATTCAAAGACAAGCCAACCAAAGAATTTGGATATGCGTTGGCGTAAAGATTGGAGTAGCTATTGCTTTCGAGTTCATAATTATACGTATAAAAAGCGCTGAGCGTGGGTAGGAAACTGCGGCGGTAAAAATCGGTGAGTTGTCGCTGCAAATCTTTTGAGGTCTGGAGCTGCTTAAATTCTATGCGGTTTTCAAATTGTAACTGCTGCGTAGTATCAAATGCAATATCCAGCTTCATTTCCAGGGTATCAAAACTTACGTTGAATTGATTTTGGTATGGATAGCC
>DATMMJ010000263.1:0-3890 GCA_035569795.1 Puia sp.
AAATATTATTTCTCCAAACTTGCGCCCAGTTTATAAAAAAACGTTGAGACGGAGTGAAGCCATCAATCTTTTTTCCTTCTTTAAATTGCGCCGTTTTAGTGAAAGCTTCATAAGCAATCGACAACCCGCCAAGGTCAGCAAGATTTTCTCCCAGCGTTAATTTTCCGTTTACGTGCACAGTATCTAACACAATGCATGCATTGTACTCTGCCGCCACTTCGTTTGCTTTATTATCGAATTTTGCCCCATCCTCTTTTGTCCACCAGTCTTTCAAATTGCCGTCTGCTGCAAATTTACGGCCTTCGTCATCAAACCCATGCGTCATTTCATGCCCTATCACGGCAGCAATGCCGCCGTAGTTTACCGCATCATCTGCATCAAAATCAAAAAAGGGAAATTGCAAAATGCCAGCCGGGAAAACAATTTCGTTATCAGAAGCATTATAGTATGCATTGATAGTTGGAGGAGTCATTCCCCATCTTGTTTTGTCAACAGGTTTTCCAAATCTGGTGACCATATCCTCGTAGGCCCAAACACCACAGCGTCTTACATTTCCTACCAGATCGCGGCTATCGATCGTAACGCCATCATATGTTTTCCATTTGTCCGGGTATGCAATTTTTTTGGTAATGGCATTTAATTTCTCCAATGCCTTCGTTTTTGTTTCCGCGCTCATCCAGTCTAAATTTTTAATACGCTCGCTAAACGTCTCCACCATATTGTGCACAAGATCCTGCATGCGTTGTTTAGCCTCCGGTTTAAAATATTTCGCGACGTATAGTTGTCCTAGCAGGTCACCAAGCTGCCTGTCAATTAGATTACTCATCCTTTCCCAGCGCGGTGTTTCTTGTTTTTGTCCGCTTAACGCTTGCGAAAAGGAAAAATCTTCTTTTACAAACGCATCACTGAGGTAGGGCGAAGCGCTACTGAGTAGTCTCCATCTCAGGTATGTTTTCCAGTCCTCGAGCGGTAATGCTGATAAAAGCAGATCAGCGGTCTTAAAGAAAGAAGGATTGTTTGTTAATATACTGTCCGCTCCATTCACATGAAATTTTATAAGCAAATCTTTCCAGTTGATCGTAGGGGTGGTTGCAGAAAAATCTTTTACGGCAAACTTGTTATAGGTTTTGTCCGGGTCGCGCATTTCGACACGGCTCAGTTGAGCCTTTGCCAGTGCCGTTTCAATGCGGACAATAGCGTCAGCATGGCCTGTGGCAGCATCTTGGTTTTCACCAATTAACCGGAACATGTTCTTGAGGTGTTGCACGTAGGCATCGCGTATTTTCGCGCTGCGTTTGTCATTTTTTAAATAATAATCCCTGTCCGGCAATGTAGTGCCGCCCTGGCTAAATTGAGGAATGTATTGATTTACATTTTTTCTGTCCTGGCCGACGCTGAAACCAAATAACGCACCACCTATGCTGTGCGTACGGTCGTAGGCTATCTCTTCTAAAAATCCGGAAATACTGCTGATCCCATCAATACGTTGCAAATCTGCCTTAATGGGCTCATACCCTAACTTTTCTAAATCAATGCTATCCATCCCGCTGGTATAAAAATCGCCGATCATCTGGTTCAGTCTACTGGCAGTAGTTGCTGCAGCGCCTTGCTCCAGCAATTCTTTTATACGCCGGCTGCTTTGTTCGCGCAATTCATCAAAGCTCCCCCAGCGTGTTTTTGAAGCGGGCACCGGATTATTTTTCAGCCAGCCGCCATTGACATACTGATAAAAATTATCGCCTGGTTTTACGGTCATATCCATATTTGCTCGGTCAATGAATTTGCGCGTCTTTTTCTTTGGTGGAATGAAACCAAAAGCGGAAACAAGGATTAATCCTAAAAACAGATATTTAGAAAGTTTTCTCATGTATAATTTTTTTTCGGCTTACTAAGATACAGTTTCGCGTCAAATGAGCCGCTATTTGTAGAAAAGCGGAATATATAATTGATCAACGGGTGGATAAAAGAGAATAGTTAGATTTGAGTTCTGAAATTTCCTCAAATGAGAAAGCATTATTTAGCCTACTTTTTGATTGTCGTTTTTTTGCTGCAAGCCTGCTCTGCACCGAAATTTCTTTCTCAATCCAATACGGGAGATCTATTGCTCCAACCCGATCTTCAATCTGCCCAAGTGGGCATTTGTGTCTTTGATGAAACAGCCAACAACTATTTATTTAACTACCAGAGCGATAAATATTTTGTGCCTGCAAGCAATACCAAATTGTTCTCCTTATACGCAGGCATGAAGTACCTCGGCGATTCGCTCAATGGAATAAGGTATATTGAAAGAGACACCGATATCCTCATCATACCCACCGGTGATCCAACCTTACTTCATCCCGATTATACGACGCAGCGGGTGATAGATTTTTTGAAATGGAAAAAAAGGAACATTTACATTGCGGGTGCCAATTGGCGGGAACAGGCTCTGGGCGCGGGCTGGAGCTGGGATGATTATAATGACGATTACATGGTTGAGCGAAGCCCCATGCCTGTGTATGGCAACGTGATCCGGTGGGCGCAGACCCAGCAAGCAGACAGTTCATTCATCAGTTATTCTGTGCCGGACGTAAACTGGAAAGTAAATTTTAATTTAGATACTGTAAGCAAAAAATTTTTTGTAAAAAGAAAGCTGGCCGAAAATATTTATGAGATAACCCAAGGCACTGAAAAATACAAGACACAGGATGTTCCATTTGTTACCAATGTTTTGGAATCTGCTGTGGAATTATTGAAAGACACTGTCGGCACAAAGGTGTATTCCAATTATCTACCACTTACCACTAACCGCTTATCACTTACCATAATACATTCCCAACCTACTGATTCACTATTCAGACCCATGATGCACCGCAGCGACAATTTTTTTGCGGAGCAAACATTACTCATGGCAAGCAATGAACGCTTAGGGTATATGAACGATGAAAAAATAATTGATACGCTGTTGAAAACAGATTTGAAGGATTTGCCTCAAAAACCTGTGTGGGTTGACGGCAGCGGCCTAAGCAGGTATAATTTATTCACTCCTCAGGATTTTGTTTTTCTGCTGAAAAAAATGAAAAGTGATTTTGGTCTTGAAAGAATGAAACGCGTTCTGCCAACGGGCGGAACGGGAACCCTTGGTAGCCGTTTCAAACAAGACAGCGGCTTCCTGTTTGCAAAAACAGGATCTCTTTCCGGCGTGGTCACGTTAAGCGGTTACCTCATCACCCAAAAAGATCATCTCGTCATTTTTTCTGTGCTGGTGAATAATCATACGGGCAGTGCTTCAAATATCCGCAATGCCACTGCTAAATTTATTGATGCCATCCGCCGCGACCATTAAGTTTATTTGCTGCGGGTGTATTCTCAGATTCATTATGTAGATTTGAACCGATAGTGCAAAGCGTATGAAAAAAAGAACCTTCCTTAAACTGTCTTCAGCTGTAATAACTGGCACCATGGTTTCACCTTTAATAAGCTGGGCCCAAGACGAAAAACTCAAAAATTGGGCAGGCAATATTGAGTACTCCACGAGCCGAATTCAATACCCAAAAACGCTTGAAGAGGTTCAGGAGCTCGTGAAAAAAAACAAAAAGCTTAAAGTCCTTGGTACAAGGCATTGCTTCAATACTATTGCCGATTCAAAAGATGATTTTATTTCTCTGGGTAAATTTGAATATCCGGTTACCCTGGATAAAAACTCCCGCAAAGTCACGGTGGGCGCAGGTGTCCGCTATGGGCAACTTGCGGATTTTTTGCAGCAGGAGGGCTTTGCCTTGCACAATCTTGCTTCCTTGCCGCATATCAGTATTGCAGGTGCCACGGCCACTGCAACACATGGCTCAGGAAATAAAAACGGAAATCTTTCCTCCGCAGTAGCTGGGGTGGAACTGGTCAATGCAAAAGGA
>DATMMJ010000264.1:0-8800 GCA_035569795.1 Puia sp.
CTAGCAAGAAATCGGACTAATTTTATTCTCCATTTTAAATAATCATTTCGAAATTAGCTATCTTTAAAATATTGCAAATCGATAACTGAAATCTAATTCTGAATATTCAAATCAAACAAAATGGACACAAATCAAGACAACGAAATTGTTGTAGCCAATCAGGAAACCATCAAAAGCAATCAGGGTCTACTCAAAGACAACCAGGGTTCAATTCTGAAAAACCAGGGACTGATCAAGACTAATCAGAAGGTCATTGTGCAGAATCAAAAGTCCTTAAAAGATAACCAGCGTAAAATACTTTCCAATCAGCAGGCCATCATCCAAAATCAAAAAGTCATTCTTAAAAATCAAAAAACGCTCGATTTGATTCTGAAGAACCAACAAACAATCCTGAAGTTGTTGAAAAAATGATAATTGAAATGCGGCTCCAAATGCGTTGTCGCCTGCACATAAATCGAATGATGGCTATTTAAGCAGCCAGGTTCGGTAAAATCGTTTGTTACATCCTCTGACTAACAGCTATTGTTTTGATTATCCTTGCTGGTGGTGCAATTACTGCGGTGGTAACCATGGTAGTGCTATTGATCGAGACCGTAGAGATTGTTGTTGTGCGCCTCGGATTGTACTTTGGTTCTAAGGTTAATTTCAACTGGTCACCTGTCAGGGTCCATTCCCCTTTCATCGTCGTAACTTCAGAGCTATTGGGAGCTGAAAAGCTCAAAATAAATGTGTGGTCTTGTCTGTAATCGATATCAGAATTGCCGGCATCTTTCGGAAATTTTTCTTCCATCGGTTTACCTGTCTGCTTGGCAAATGCTTCACTGAAATAGTTTTTGACTGACACGCCTTTCCATTTGCCAACAATAGACTGCGCCTGGCAATTTGTAAATGACGCGGAACCAAATACCACACAGCCAAAGACTATTAACTGTTTAATTTTTGCACCGACAAAATATACGGTTTTATTTTTCATACTTTTTTAATTTAGGTGAGTTTAATCAATAGGACTAAGTCCAGAACATCCCAAGGTAGACTATTAATGCTACTTTCTTTTTTTACCTGAGAGGATGAAAAAAAGAGGGTAATCCTATAGAGGGCATAAATTTTTGCGTGAGGCTTTATTTAAAAATACGGGCGGCGAATTGTCAACTTGTACTCTAATTTGAACTGCCTTATGTGCCCACATTAAACATTTCTTATCTACCCCGTATTTTCTTTCACTATTTTTTCAATCAGTTCCTTGAGGTCCCCGGCCCTCTGCAATCCAGAAATATAAGCTTCCTCAGCTCCCGTTGCCTTCAGTTCAAATAGTTTTTTCAACAACTTTTTTAATTCACTGTTGCTGCGCAGCTGCTGTTCTTCCGATACAAGCACTACGCACCAGTTCTTCAATATGAATTTCATTTTTTCTTCCTCGTGATTTTTTGATTGCAAAATTCGAGCAAGCTTGTTGAACGAAATGTCTTCAGCCAGGTTGCGGTCATTGCCGTAACGCTTATTCAAGATGTCAGCATAGGCGATGCTGAGGTCTCCGGCATCGAAACGAACCGCTTTTTTTTGCATCACGAGCTCCAGCTTCGAATCAGCCAGTATCTTCATGACATGCAGCGAGCTCCTGTAGCCTTTTATGGCTTTTATTTTCAGATGCTCTGCCGCAGCAAGCCTTTGCTGCTCCTCTCTGATGGGGCGGAAACCTGAATGGTAATAAGTCCAGAATGCCCCCGATTTTAAGCCCTCATCATTTTCTTTCCCTATCTGATAGGGATCCACGCTAAACCGATTTAACTGATAAACCTCTTCGTGTAGTTTCAATATCGTTTCAAAGATGTATTGCGATTCGCCGCCTCGGTAAGCAGGGAAAATATTCAACCCGATCCTCGCGCTGTCAAACAATATCCAGGAACCCGCATATGAAATCGGCAGCCCGTTTTTAAAGACGACGTAACCCATGTAGCTATCGATCGGATGCCTTCGTTCAGGTACCATCCCCATCAGGGCGACCGAAAGACCGCGCTGCAACTGGTAATACGAAACCCGCCGGACTTCAGTAAATGTGACGGGCTCAATTTCTCTGAGATGGCGTACAAGGATCATCCGCCCACATGCAATGACTTGGTCGGCTTCGCTATCGCTCAAAGTCACTTGTATTGGTTTTATTTTTGGGCGCTTTTTGATGGAATTCTTATTGATGATCGATCGCTGATAATAAGGCTCGATCAAAGAATCAGGCAAGAAGGTAGTGGAAGGAAAACTGATCTCCACATTTATCCCGAGCGCGTTCCAAAGCTCATCCCTAACTTCCGGGCGGATGTCAGCTTGGTTGAAAATAGTGATGAGTCTGTCCAATAAATCCTCTCCTTTTTTCAAGGATCTCGTGAGCCACCCTTTCCATGTTGCATTCGCATCCTGCAATATTTCTGACTCGACTTTGGGAAGTACTGCTGACACAATGTACCGGATGTGTCCGTCATCTGCTTCAAAAGAACTTAGTTTGATATTTTTTGGTTGATTTATCCTGAGCCATTTTACGATCTCAAAGCTGAACGCTGCGCAAAGCTGAGTATTCGTTACGCCGGAATTATATAAACTTCTTTGGATTTTTTCATGAGACCCGATGAAAGCATGCAACTGTTGCAATGAACGCCTTGCAGTTTCGTATACGGATCTGTTATCCGGATAAGCAAGCAAAAACAAAAGGCTGTCATGATAGGATTTGATTGCCTTTTTGCTTTTTACAGGGTTGGTACCTAGCAGATGCAACAATTTCAATTTTTGGTTTGAATATTGTTTCCCGTACCGGTTTCGGATAGAAAAGAGCTGAGATATGAGCGGCCCAGATTTATTCATTCCTGTATTTGATTTTATGTTGCAGCAGTTAGAACAACGAAAATAAAACTATTTCGCTTTGATTGTGGCAATAGATGGTTCTACTTAGATGTGCAAAGGATTGTTGAGCTGCTCACTTTTTTTGTGTATATTAACAGATAATGTTCATTTATGATTAACATTGATGAAGAAAAAAAAGAAAGGATCAAGGGCATCAAGATATTGGTTGCCCGATGGATCACTAAGCAGGAAACTGCAAAAAAAGCGGAGCTCCTGCTTTTAAAAAACCCGCATATTAAACTGTCAAAGGCCGCGAAGGTTAAAACAATAGTTTGATCGTGGTTTGAGGAAAATAATAAAAGGCCAAGCTCCTCTTGGCCTCAGTTCACGGCAATATGTATCCACAAAAGCGCCCCGATAATAGCATATCAGTTTCTGTTTTTGTTATTTGTTTTCACTTTAATTGTAGAAAAGACCCTACGACAATCCTATAATCAGCAAGCGATCCTTCTAATCAGTAAGCGATATTGAAAAAATTTGAACCACATTATCTCATACCATAAATTAGGGTATTGGCTGACAGATACAAAAAAGGAAACAGAACAAATAATGTATAAAAAAATGGCAGAGACTATAAATTTCAAAAGCGGTCATTCAGCGGTGAACGGGATTAAAATGTATTATGAAATTTACGGAGAAGGCAAGACCTTAGTGCTTATACACGGTGGCGGCTCAAAGCAGGCTCTGAGTAGGAAGTTTTATATTTGAAAGTGGCAAAATACTTTTTATACAGGTGTTTTTTGACGCCAGACCTTTGAAGCATTAATCCAGAAAAAGTGAGAAAACAGTTTACTGTGCTCAAAATCAATTAACCAACATTAAAAATACCATTATGTCAAACACAGGCGAAATTCTAAAAAAATTCTATGATGCAGTTGTCAAAAGGGATCTGGTTACGGCACGCAACTTTCTCAGCGATGATCTGGTTTTCGTTGGGCTTTTTGAAACATACCCGAATGCGGATGCCTATATGGCTGCCCTAACAGGGCTCTTAGGGATCACAATTCGGTTGGACGTAAAAACCATCATCGCCGAAGGAAGCCAGGCGGCCATCTTCTTTGAATTGGAAACCAAGGCTCCGGCCGAAGCCGTCACTCTTGTGGCTGAATGGCACCAGGTCAGTAACGGAAAAATCGTCCACGTCGCATCACCTTTCGATGGCCGGCCCTTCGCTGCCATGTTCACCGGCAACTAGCCTCAACAAGAACTCCAAAAGCGAAACCAATTCCTGTATCCCTAGCTAAATTTCGATGCTTGCATACAACGGTGCTTGTGCAGAGGCCAAACATATCTATTATAAGGTTGAGCCTGCTTTCATCCCTGCCGCAATACACCATGCTACCTTTGAAAGTCGGACTCGCGACTATTGGACCATGCGTCCTAAAAGTCCATTTCCGAGCCCCGGTTCCCTCGTCCAGCGCTTAGAGCGTGTCGTTATATGAGAGTACACTCTTCGCGGTGGAACCTCCACATTCCAGATTACCCCATGGCAAGTACCTGATAATTTATTAATGGCTTACACTTAGATATCCACCTCCTTGCTATACACGGGTTTTTCTTTTTGCGGAGATTTCTCTGCTATTTTCGTCTTGACGAGCATGCTTACACGAAATACCAGCACTACGCTCAAAATGGTGATGCTGGCAATGATATATCCCAAGACATTATAATGTTCCAACGGGCTGAATTTGGTTTTCTGCACGACGATCATTCCGGCAATAGCTGCAGCAATGCCTCCGGCTATTTGTTGCAATGATGAGTTGATGCTCATAAATGCGCCTCTGTCCCGCATAACAGGGACGGCGGTTACCAACGCGGTGGAAGGCACCATCCGGCTCATAATGCCAGCCATCATCAGCACATTAAAAACGACAACTATCCAAAATGGAGTCGTAGCCAGATTGGTATAAACCAGTACCATCCCTATCATCCAAACTGAAGCCAGTGCAAATATTTTGAACTTGTCTATTTTATCGCTAAGCTTTCCTATCAATGGCATTACCACCAAAGTACTCAGCCCGGCAACCATAAATAATATAGGTAACTGATGCTGTGTGATTTTCAAATTATTAATGGCAAAGGCGCTGCCAAAAGGCATCATCATAAAACCTCCTATGGAGAGCAAAGCCGTAGCTGAAAAACCAATACGGTAATCTTTCCTGGCAAGGGTATGCAGCAAATGCGCGAAAGCAGATTTATCCTGCTGGACCGCAAGATGCTGAGTAAGCGGTTGTAATTTAATTGCTATTAAAACGGCTATGATAACTGCCATTGCAGCGACCCACAAAAAAGGTGCGTGCCAGCCCCAGGCGTTAGCAAGATAAAGTCCAATTGGTATGCCCAATACCTGGCTCGCGCCAAAACCCATTTGTACAAAGCCCATTACCCTTCCACGTTGTTGCAATGTAAACAGATCGGCGATAATGGCCATTGAGATAGATCCAATAACACCACCAAACAATCCCGTAATGATCCTTGCACCCACAAGCAACGGATACGATTGGGCGATGCCGCATAGTATAGTGCCTGCAATAAAGCCCGTATAAAAGAACAGGAGCAATTTTTTGCGGTCAAACTTATCGGCGAAGCCTGCAGTAAGAAGGCCTGAAAAGCCTGCGCTGAATGCATAAGCCGATACGGCCATACCAAAATGAGAAGGTTTGAGACTTAAGGATTTCATGAGTATATCACCCAAAGGCGACATGACCATAAAATCTAGTATCACGGTAAACTGAGTGATTGCTAAAATAAAAATGGCAAATTTTTGATATGTCGTAAAAGGGATTGTTTCCTGCTTTTTCATAATAATTTTTTAGTCCAATTCGGAGCATCCATACACGCTATTGAATGTTGGTTTTGAAGATTAATATGTGCTCCATTTCTGTTCTCATATAATCAGCCTGTCAAAAATTAACTGCTATGGTGCCAATGTTTGAATGACTAACTGAAAGGCTTCATTCTTAGTCTTTTTAGAGAATTCAAACGACCTGCAACCAATAGTATTGCCCTCTTTATAGAAAAGCGAAAGTGTATATAATGGGCCACACCCGACGCTCCAGAAAACATCTGCAGAAAGAGGAATGAGTTCCCTGCTATTGATCGCAATATAGCTGAACCCATAAAAAATTTATTCAGGCAAACTCGAAAGCATACCGGTATAAATCTGCAATATCCCGGTTGTATCGTAATACAGGTAGGCAGGAGCAATTTGTTTATTAATCACACCCAGCCCTTGCATAGGAATGTTGTGCCTGGGTTTGCAAAGTGGCCTGCAGCCGTAAAACAATAAGTAATTGGACCTTCGAGTGCATAATACAGATTTGATTTTTAGTTAACAGGCTTAGTATAGTCCTAGTAAACAAATTGCCAAGCGTTTCCGGATCGCAATTTAAACTTTTACTCTTCAAATAAGAAAATTGGATTGATAAAGGGTGGCGGATAATTGACGGATGGTAAATATTGATCGGAGGCCAAACATTTCTTATTGAGTCTACTCACCGAATAACGCACCAGAACATTGACTTTCTTTACATTTATTTGATTGGCTATAAAAAAATGCGGGTAAACACTCAAGTTTTACAGGCATTTGATTTCATTTGGATTGGTCCATAGTCGTGGCGACTGGACGACACAATCTTTTGAGACTCTTATAGACAAGCCCTCCCAATCAAATGCCAAACTGGCGGTTCGTTGGGGAAGGTTCTGCATAATAAAGCGCCAAACTCAAGAGTTGTAATGGCAGCTGAAAAAAGAGCTGATCGGATTAAGAAAAGGAAATGGCGCAATAAAAATACTTTACATTTTGCCTTACCTTTAAACAGCAAGTTTTAAAGAATGAACTACGACGAACAAAAACTAAAGGTGAATGATGCATTGCATCGCCTGGAATTGGAAATAGAGGGAAATATTGCTTTTATTGATTACAAACTCTTGCGCGATACCCTCTTTCTCATTCATACGGAAGTGCCGCCTGCACTTGAAGGGAAAGGCGCAGGCAGCGCCATAGTGCAAAAGGCATTGCAATACGCCAAAGACAATAACTACAAGGTAGTTCCCATTTGCCCTTTTGTGCAGAGTTATCTAAAGAGACATAAAGAATGGAAGGATATAATTGCGCCCGATGCGGAAAGATTTATCCACAAATATTAATGAGCAATTATGATCGATATTGTAATTGAAGCCCGCAATGCCGCCATCAGTGAGGCAGTAAAAGTGCGACGGATTCTTCCTTTCCGACTGCGCAGAATGGTAGGCCCTTTTATTTTTATGGATCATGCAGGGCCCATTACGGATATACCGTCAAATCCTTCCACGCTGGATGTATTACCTCATCCCCATATTGGGCTTTCCACTGTCAGTTATGTTTTTTCCGGACAGGTAACACATCGCGATAGTCTGGGTGCTGAGCAAGTCATTCGCCCCGGTGAAGTAAACTGGATGACTGCAGGCAGCGGGATTGCGCATTCTGAAAGATTTGAAGATCCTTCAGCTTTAGCAAATGGGCTCGAGATGATACAAACCTGGGTAGCGCTTCCTGAAAGAGATGAAGAGTCAACTCCATCATTCAATAATTACAAGCCCGAACAGCTTCCAACATTTACGGAGAAGGGTGTATGGATGCGATTGATCGCAGGCGATGCATACGGACTGCGCAACGATGTGAAAACAAAGTCGCCTCTGTTTTACATGCATGTGACTTTGCAAGAAGGTGCAACATTCTCCCTTCCAGAGGAACACAGCGAACGCGGCTTCTATATTGTAAAAGGAAGTGTTGAAGTATCGGGCAATACTTATCGCGCAGGGCAAATGATTGTTTTTACAACAGGGGCAGACCCGGTCATACTCGCTAAAGAGAACACTACATTGATGCTGTTGGGAGGTGAGCCATTAGGCGAACGTTTCATCTGGTGGAATTTTGTTTCATCGCGCAAAGAACGTATTGAACAAGCAAAAGAAGATTGGAAGCAGGGAAGGATCATATTGCCTCCAAATGACAATAAGGAATTTATACCACTGCCAGATGATAGATCAAAACCCGCCGGAAGTTCACCAAAACCGGAACCACTTTCCTGATTTGAGTTTGCACTGATCTCACCCTGATGGAGAGAGAAGGTTTTTTCTCTCTCTCAATCTTCGATAAATTTAATCCGAAAATTATTAATCAAAAGTTTACTAATAGAAAACTTTTCATACCTTTGGCTTGTGTTTAATATCATTGCGCGAAAAACCTTACTAGAGTATTGCAAAAAATATCCTGAAGCAGCTGTTGCTTTACAGGAATGGTATTATGACTTATTAAAATCAGAATTTAAAAATTTCAATGAACTTAAAAAAGTATATGGGAATGCAAGTCTGGTTGGGGATGATCGGGTAATATTCAATATCATGGGAAACAAATACCGACTGGTAGTGAGAATTGTTTTTGAGTATAAAGCTATCCAGGTTAAATGGTTTGGCACTCACTCGGAATATGATAAAACAGGTGTCATAGTTGTAAAATATAAAAAGAAAAAATTATGAGACTAAAACCTATAAAATCAAAAAAAGATTATGAAACCTATTTAGAATGGGTTGACAAATTGTTTGATAAAAAAGTTAAGATCAATTCTCCTGAAGGCGAGCTATTGCAGGTGGTGCTTTTATTAATTAAAGAATATGAAGACAGAAACTATTCTATCCCAGTGCCAGATCCGATTGAAGCCATTAAATTAAAAATGACAGAAAGAGGATTGAAAAATAAAGACTTTGTTGGAAAAGTCGGAACTAAGGGATACATATCTTCTATTCTTAATAAAAAAAAGCCGCTCACATTGGAACTTGCAAAGTGGTTTCACCGCGAATTGGGGATATCTGCAGAAATACTTTTATCGTAAATTGGAATGGCTTTCAGCTGCAACGTTCAAGCTATTGCGAA
>DATMMJ010000265.1:0-8264 GCA_035569795.1 Puia sp.
GAATATTACAAATCCTGTAGTCCAACAGGCTTACATCAATAGCACAAACAAACCAATTGCCCCCGGGGATGGCCTTAATTCCCCAGCTGTTTCAAGCATTCCTGTTTTGTTCGATCTAGCAAGTACAGCTAACGAATTGCAACAGATCGCTACCCAGAAATGGCTGGCTATTTACCCTGACGGTGTAGAAGCTTGGGCAGACTACCGCAGAGGTCACTATATGCTGCAATACCCGGTGGTTAATTCCGATAACCCGGATATCACCAACACATCCACTCAGTGGATAAGAAGGGTAACTTTCCTTCTTTCAGAGCAGCAGAATAATGGCCCTGCTGTGACCGCGGCAGTTGGCCTGCTGGGAGGCCCCGATAAAGTAACTACGCCTTTGTGGTGGGATAAAAATTAAAACAAAAAAATGCATACCTTAAAGATTCCATCTGTTTCAGAGATGGAATCTTTTTTATTTTTAATACCCGATCATCGATCTTATCTCCAAAAAATTTCTATGCTACGGCTTTGTAAGTATCTATTCGTTTTATGTTTTATTACACTGCTAGTCGGATGCGGGGATGACTCGTCCAAATTATTTACCAGGCTTGATGAAAGCCGCACAGGAATTGATTTCAGGAACCAGTTGTTTGAAAATGATGCTTTCAATGTGCTCAATTATATCTATTTCTATAATGGCGGCGGAGTCGCTATTGGAGACATCAATAATGATGGCCTGCCCGATATCCTATTCACCGGGAATATGGTAAAAAATCGTTTGTTCCTGAATAAAGGCAATTTTAAGTTTGAAGACATTACTGCAAAAAGTGGTATTGCTGATGAGCAAGGCTGGTGTACAGGCGCGACCATGGTCGATATCAATGGCGACGGGAAATTGGATATTTATATCTGCCGCTCAGCAGATGGCAACCCCGAGAGAAGAAAAAATTTATTGTACATTAATAATGGGGACTTAACCTTCACGGAGAAAGGGGAAGAATATGGCCTAGCTGATGCAGGTTATAGCACCCAGGCTGTTTTTTTTGATTATGATAAAGATGGCGATCTGGACATGTTCCTTATCAATCATTCCCTGCATCAGTATACAACAGGCGCAATAGAAAATGCATCATGGCGAGAGCAAAAGAACAAAGATTTTGCGTGTAAGCTGTATCGAAATGACTGGAACGAAAAGCTCCACCATCCTGTTTTTACAGACGTTTCTGCTGAGGCAGGTATTAATGCAAACGTGCTGACATTTGGCCTTGGTGTGGTTGTTTCAGACTTTAATAATGACGGGTGGCCGGATATCTATGCTTCCAATGATTTTAACGAGCCAGACTATTTATTTATCAATAATAAAAACGGTACGTTTTCCGAAAAACTCCGATCCTCCATGGACCAGGTTTCACTGTATTCTATGGGATGTGATGCTGCTGACTTTGATAATGACGGGTTGGTTGATATATTGACATTGGATATGTTGCCTGAGGATAACAAGACACAGAAAATGCATAGTGGCTCTGAGAATTTTGACAAGTTTCAAATGCTTTTTAGAAAAGGATTCTATTATCAGTACAGCCGGAATATGCTGCAGAAAAATAATGGGGACGGCACCTTTAGTGAAATGGGCCAATTGGCAGGGGTGTCCAATACGGACTGGAGCTGGTCAGCGCTTTTCTCTGATTTTGACAATGATGGCAATAAAGATATTTTTATTTCAAATGGATATGTGAAAGATTATACAGACATGGATTTTATCAAATATACCATGGATAAATCCATTCTGGATAAAGGCACCGGCCAGAAAACTGCGGTTGAAGATTACATTAAGCGAATGCCGGACAATCAGTTACCAAGTTATTTTTTTCAGAATAATGGTAATCTCACTTTCGTCAATAAATCCAAGCAGTGGGGGTTAGATCAAAATGCAGTGTCTGCAGGATCGGCATATGCAGATTTGGATAATGATGGGGATATGGATTTAATAGTTAATAATACTAACGGGTTTGCAGGAGTCTTTAAAAACAATAATGAAACAATTAATAAAACAAACTATTTGCGGGTTGCATTGCATGGTGATGCAAAAAATGGAACGGGTATAGGTTCAAAGGTTAAATTGTTTTGCAGGGGACAGCAATATTTACAGGAACAGTTTCCGGTACGAGGGTTTCAGTCATCCGTTGATCAGGTTTTGGTATTCGGGCTCGGAAAAAACACCGTGATTGATTCCGTGATAGTTATATGGCCCAATGACAGGATGCAAAAATTGCTTAATGTAAAAACGAATCAAACGCTGAACCTAGATATTGCTAATGCAAAAGATAAATGGGTATATGATTCTCCCGATCAATTGAAGCACACTTATTTTTCGGCTGCAAGCTTGCCTTCGTCTATGCAACACCGTGAAAGAGATTTTAATGATTTTTCACTGCAAAGGTTATTGACCAGTTATCTTTCCAAACAAGGCCCTTGCATGGCTGTTGCAGATGTAAATAAAGATGGTTTACCGGATATTTTTTTTGGTGGCGGCCGCAATCAGCCGGCACAGCTGTTTACACAGGCAGCTAATGGAATGTTTATCGCTTCACGCCAGCCAGCCTTTATACAAGATTCCATGTATGAAGCCGGGGCAGCTATTTTTTTTGATGCGGATAATGATGGCGATATGGATCTTTACATATCCAGCAGTGGGTATGATCTGGATGAGCATAGTAAACTACTGAAAGACAGATTATACATCAATGACGGAAAGGGTAACTTTTCACGAAGCACAATCCCATTGCCAGAAATGCCATTTAGTAAAAGTTGCATAAAAGCAGCGGATATTAACGGGGATGGCTATCTAGATTTATTTATTGGCGGAAGGGTCGTTCCGGGAAAATATCCTTTATCGCCTGGAAGTAGGATTTTATTGAATGACGGCAAAGGAAAATTTACAGATGCAACTGCATCCGTCGCTCCTGCACTGGAAAATTTGGGCATGGTAACGGATGCTGTGTGGATGGATATTAATGGAGATAAAAAACCAGATCTTATTGTTGTCGGTGAATATATGCCTATAAAAGTATTCATCAACAGGAACGGGAAGTTGATTGATGAATCCGACAGCTACATACATTTTGCGAGCAGTGGTTGGTGGAATACAATACTTGCTGAAGATATGGATGGCGATGGCGATTTGGACCTTGTTATCGGTAATATGGGATTGAATACCCAATTTCGCGCGAGCAAGCAAGAACCGGTGAGCCTTTACTACAAAGATTTTGATGGTAACGGCTTCATTGACCCTATCTTTTGTTATTACATAAATGGTACATCTTATCCCGCTTTATCAAGAGATGATCTCACCGATCAGATACCTTCACTGAAAAAGAAGTTTCTTGAATATAAAGATTACAGCAATGCTACCATTAATGACGTTTTTACACCTGATCAACTTAAAGATGCCGGCCTTTTGCAAGCTGTAGAAATGCGTACCATTTATTTAGAGAACCAGGGAGTAAAAGGTTTTGCATTGCACGAATTACCTGTCGAAGCTCAATTTTCACCAGTGTATGCTATCACATCTATGGACGTGAACAAAGATGGAAAGAAAGATTTGATACTGGCCGGAAATAATTCGTGGACTAGAATTCGTTATGGCAGGTATAATGCAAATCATGGAACTGTATTGATTGGCGATGGGCATGGCAATTTTAAATATCTCCCACAACCTCAGTCAGGCATATCCGTTAGAGGCGATGTCAAAAGCATGGCGCAGATAAACAATGAATTGATATTTGGTATAAATAACCAGCCGGCAAAAGCATATTCGATTAATAAGTAGCACAAGATGTCCTATGTATGTTTGCGGTTGAGCAATAAAACACTTAAATTTTTCCAGCGTGCAGTATGTATTAATCTTGAAAAGATTCCCTTGAAATTTGATTCCCTGAATTAAATTCAAGGTTAAACAAATATTGATCGCGCAGGAAAACAGATTTATCTCAGGATTTTCTTTTGATCACTTGAGGCGGCCGGGCAAATTGGTAATTCTAAAGTCTTATTATGAAAGAAATCACGACAGATGCATCAGACATGGCAATTGGTATTGTGGGACTTGGATTGATGGGTTGCAGCATATCCACATGCCTTCTAATCGCTGGTCACAAAGTGATTGCAGTTGCCCCCATTCCCGGCGACTTGGTGCATGCAGAAAAAAGAATTAAACAACATCTTGACAAATCATTTGATGAAGGAATGGTAGAGGTGCAATCTCCTGCATATCTTCAAAATCTGACAATCACTGAGGACTATGGCAAGCTTGCAAACTGTGGATTGGTTATTGAATGTACCATTGAAAACCTTGAGATCAAGAGATCTGTTTTCGCGAAAGTAGAATCAATTATTGCGCCTACTGCATTGCTTGCTAGCAATACGTCATCTATACCAATAAGCATATTGCAAAAACAAGCTCTCCATCCTGAAAGATATTTTGGCTTGCATTGGGCGGAGCCATCACATACCACTCGGTTTCTTGAAATAATTTGCGGGGAACAAAGCAATATTGAACTAGGCGAAAATCTTTATCAATTATCCTACCGTTGGGGAAAGGAACCAACGCTGGTAAGAAAAGATATCAGGGGGTTTATCTCAAACAGGCTGATGTATGCATTGTATAGAGAGGCATTTTACCTTGTTGAAAACGGATTTGCGACCATTGAAGATGTTGACAGAGCCTGCCGCAATAATGCAGGTTATTGGATGACGTTGGTGGGCGTTTTCAGATGGATGGATTTAACGGGCGTGCCTGCTTATCACACCGTAATGAAAGATTTATTTCCCACCCTTAGTAATACAACCGAAATGCCCGGGCTGATTGATGAGATTGTAAAATCGGGCGGCAGGGGAGTTTCCAATGGAAAAGGTTTTTATGATTATACTACAGAAGAAGCAAGATTATGGGAAGAAACATTTAGCGAGTTCAGCTACGAAATCAGAAATCTTGCATTGAAATATCCTGCGGATGTAGTAAAAAAGAAATTAAAGAGGGGCGAATTAGGATAATTGTTGCAAAATCTCTTATGTGATGAATTGCAGATGTTCGTAGTTTTTATTATTACAACGCACTTAAAAGAATTCTGATCACTATGTAGGTATCCACAAACTCCCAAACGGTGTTGGGATAAGCATAAGCTCACTCCATTAATGCCAAATCTTAAAAACCACTGCATATTTGCCATCGACTTTGCTTTGCAGCTTTGATGGCACACGTATAATAACATGGTCGCCTCCCTGCTCCCATTTTATGTTTTCGGTAAAACCTAAAATCTGAATCTTGCTTTTATTATTCAATGATAATTGCGCAATTTTTATTTCAGCAGGTAGAACCGCATCAGCTTTATCACTCAGATAGAAGGCATAAATAACTTTGCCATCTTTTGATTGTGTGAAGAATATATTATCTGAAGAATAAGGCGATATCGGTTTGCTGTTGTAGATTCCTTCGCCATTTATTTTCATCCACCCGCCAATTTCTTTGAGCCGCTGATATGCAGTTGTGTCCCAGTCGCCGTCAGCGCTTGGTCCGATGTTCAGTAAAAAGTTACCTCCCCGCGAAACAATTTTTATTAATAGTTGAATCAACTGCTGCGCAGATTTATAATGGTCATTCGGCACATAACTCCACGAATTGCCCATTGTCATGCATGTCTCCCAAGGGTAGGAGAGCGGTTTTGCGGGTACTTCCTGCTCCGGCGTTTGATAATTTTCAAATTCCCCGCCAACGCTTCTATCCACGATTATGAGTCCAGGCTGCAGGCCTCTGCCCATGGCCGCAATATTTTTCATGTCGATATCCTGATCATAGGTGATCGTTCTTTGCCATTCTACATTTTTGTCAATGCTTGATAGGGGCCTTACCCAACCACCATCAAGCCAAAGAATATCCATCTTTCCATAGCTTGTCATTAGCTCTTTAATTTGGTCGAAGGTAAATTGCTTGAACGTCTGCCATCTTTCAGGATATTTCTTCGGGTCATAATTCACATTGCGGTCTTTTGGTGGGAAGTAAGGCCACCAGTAGCTTTCAGTATGCCAATCAGGTTTTGAGAAATATGCGCCTATCAGAAAATTCTCTTTCCTAAAGGCATCGAATATTTCTTTTGCCACATTACTTCTTGCGTTGGTAGAGAAAGGTGTTCTGGGCGAAGTGATTTTGTAATCTGTCTGTTTGGTGTCGAACATGCAAAATCCGTCATGGTGTTTTGTAGTGAAGACAACGTATTTCATGCCCGCATTTTTTGCAGAACTCACCCATTTTTCCGGATGAAAATTTTGCGGGTTGAAAGTTGTCTGCAGGTTTTCATAAGCTTTTTTGTATTCAAAATAATTTCCTGCACTTGCTCCCTTGCGCCCTGTCCACCCTTCATCTTCTGGGCAGATGCTCCAGCTTTCCACAACGCCCCATTGGCTATACGTTCCCCAGTGCATAAACAGGCCGAACTTCAAATCCTGCCACTGCTGCAACTTTTGGCGCACCAGGGTGTCTGAAGGAGCGACATAATTGTTTTGTGCCGAGGATAGTGAAAAAGTGAAAACCATAAGAGCTAAAGTGATGGCTTTTTGCATAGAAAGCAGGATAATTTTGATAAAATATTATTGTCCGCGGAAATAACTGATATTCCAGAAATCATATCGTTTAAGTACATCCGGCAAACGTTTTTGAAAATCATCCCAGTTTCTCGTTTCTTTCGGGCTCCACAGCACTTCGCTCAAGGCAGTCAACCGCGGAAAGATCATGTATTCAACTTTTGAACCTTTGGTCATGTATTCAGTCCAGACATTTGCCTGCGCGCCGATTATATACTTTCCTTCCTCTTCGGTCAGGTCTTTTGGAATGGGTTCATAATTATAGACTTTGTCCAATGGCAAAAAGCCGCCAATAACAAGGGAGTCTTCTTTATGAGTTTGTGAATAATCGAAATATACATAGGTAGTGGGAGTCATTATTACTGTGTGATGCTGTTTGGCCGCATTAATGCCACCAGCCTCGCCCCGCCAGCTCATGATGGTGGCGTTTGGCGCAACTCCGCCTTCCAATATTTCATCCCAACCAATGATACTTCTGCCTTTGCTGTTGAGGTATTTCTCAATGCGCTGGACAAAATAGCTTTGTAACGCTTCTTCATCTTTTAATCCGTTTTCTTTGATGAGGTTCTGGCAAAAGGTTGATTTTTTCCAGTAATCTTTCGGGCATTCATCGCCGCCTATATGAATATATTTGGACGGGAATAATTGGATTACTTCATCCAGCACATCTTCTAAAAAATGAAATGTATACTCGCTCGGGCAGTACACGTCTTTGTAAACGCCCCATGATTGCTGGACCTGCTTACCAGCAGTTGAGCCAGACCACACAACCCCTTTTTTTATTTCTGTCGGCTCATCCGGAAAACAACTTAATTGCGGATAGGCAGCGATTGCTGAAGATGAATGCCCTGGCATTTCAATTTCCGGGATGATGGTTATATACCGGTCTGAAGCATATTTTACTATCTCTTTGATTTGTTCCTGAGTATAGTAACCGCAATTCTTTGTGCTGTCGTTTCCGTTACCCGGATGATGGCCAGTGATCGTGCCGTTCCTGCAGCCGCCTATGTCCGTTAGTTTAGGGTATTTTTTGATCTCAATACGCCATCCCTGATCTTCGGTAAGATGCCAGTGAAATGTGTTCATCTTGTGCAGTGCGATGAGATCAATATAGTGTTTGATGAAATCAATAGAAAAAAAATGGCGCCCGCAATCCAGCATCAGTCCACGGTATTTAAATCGCGGATAATCTTCTATCACTGCGGCGGGTATTTTTAATTCTGGCGATTTTTCAAGGGGTAATAATTGTATCAAGGATTGAACAGCGTAAAAAATCCCTTCATGTGTACCGGCTTTGATCTGGATTGAAGAGGTGGATACCGCCAGTGAATACTTCCCTTCCATTTCTGTAGCCATGCTGAGATCTATAGACAGGTTGATAGAACCGGATGCTTGCTTTTTTCCAATCTTTAGCTTAAAGCCATAAAACTGTTGCAGGTGTTCATTTAAAAAATCCGCTGATTTTTTTGTATCTGCATCGCCTAATATAAGCACTGTATTTTGGGAGAGGACAAAACTGCCCTGTTGCAATGTCGCTTTAACGGGCTGCGGAATAATAGATATCTGCTGCGCTTTCAGGCTGGTGAACAAAAAGCCAGCCAGTAAGAACAAAATATTTTTCATATTTCTTAATTAAAGTTCGG
>DATMMJ010000266.1:0-5279 GCA_035569795.1 Puia sp.
CCTAGTCCGATGCCCCGGTAGTCTTCGCCGATAAACACATCAGCCAGATATCCGAAGGTTGCTTTATCAGTGACCACTCTTGCAAAACCAACTTGGGTTGCCTTTTGTATGTCAGCCAAGGGTTTAAAATATAACCCAAAACAAAATGAGCCTTCTATAGATCTCCTAACCAGTTCAATCGGGATGTTTTCTGCCCAATAGGATTTGAGGGAAAGATACTCACTGATATATTCCACGTCCAGAAAATGCTTTTCGTCAGAGATAAAAAACTCATTTTTATGCCAGATCATTATCTATATTTTTTATAAATGTAAAATGAAATGAGATTTTAGTTTTGAAAAAATGGTTCTCAACTGTATTTATCTTTACCAAATCATGTACGCGCAAAATGATTTACAAACAAGGTGGTGGTCTCTAGAAGCAAAGCTTTTGGAGCGTTTCGGTAAAAAGCCGGATATGGAGGGCATTTTATTTTTGATTGGCATTCAGGAATTTGGAGAATTCAGAAAAAAATTCAGCAAGGAACAAAAACAGGACTTGATGCATGTCGCAGTGTGTAGCTTGTTTTCCCAAAGCGGTTATTATGAACTGGAAAAAGTGGATGCGGATGGCTGGCCGCATTTTAGACAATTGAAGGCCCTGCCGGTAATGAATATGATGGAGCAGGAAAATTTTTTGAAAGACCATGTGCTGCTTTATTTTGAGAAAAATGAGTTCTAACCAGGGGGCGCGCAGGTTCTGTATAATAACCGATCGCAGCATGGTTTGCTGATAGTCGTTTTCTTGTTTTGGTTCGGGTGTCACGCCCAAATAATTCCTTATTGGTCTGCTCGATTTCAAGCCCTTTTTTGTAACCTTGCACCACAAAATTTAATGTATGAATTTTCCCGAGAATCTCCGATATACAAAAGACCATGAGTGGATACGTTTGGAACAGGGCAATATTGCGGTAATAGGAATTACCGATTTTGCGCAGCAGGAATTGGGTGATATTGTGTATGTTGAAGTGGATACGGTGGGCAAATCCCTTGAGGCCGAAACGGTGTTTGGCTCAGTGGAAGCAGTAAAAACGGTTTCAGATTTGTATTTGCCGGTAAGTGGGACGATTACTGAACTTAATCCTGATTTGGCAAATTCTCCAGAGTTGGTTAACACCGATCCTTATGGCAAAGGGTGGATGGTTAAGTTAAAAGTGAATAATCCAGGCGATATTGATCATTTGATGGATGCTGCGGGGTATCAGTCGGTAGTGAGTTAAAAGATTTTACTACACTTCAAAAAAAGATACTTTCAGTCTGAGTAGTATTGAAAAAAAAATTGAGCATAGCTTCTACATATAGTGAGCAGGAGTTGGTTGCAGCTCTCAAACTGAGCGACAATCAGGCTTACGGTTACCTGTATGATAATTATTCAGGCGCTTTATACAGCATTATAAAACAAATAATTCAGGATGCGGACCTGGCCAATGATGTAATGCAAGAGGTCTTCATAAATATCTACAGGAAAATTGAAAGTTACGATGCTTCAAAGGGAAGGCTCTTCACCTGGATGCTGAACATAGCCAGAAACGCTTCCATAGATACAGTAAGATCCAAGGGTTTTCAGAACACACAGAAAAACCAAGAATTATCAAACAACGTAGATATAAAGGTAAGCGGACAGGTTATCATTCCTGAAACAGATCATATTGGCCTTAGAAAGACGCTGGAGAACCTTAAGGACGAACACCGCATCCTGATAGAGCTCGCTTACTTTAAAGGCTACACTCACGAGGAAATAGCTAAGATTGAAGGGATACCTTTAGGAACGGTGAAGACTCGTATTAGAAATGCTTTGCTTCAATTGAAACAATATTTGAGATAAAAAAAGTGAACGTACAAGAATACATATCAAGCGGGATTATCGAAAGCTACGTGCTTGGCCTTGCCAGCCCGGAAGAACGTGCTGAATTTGAAAGCATGTGCGACCGCCATCCTGAAGTGCGTACAGCAAGAGATGCGTTTGAATTGACGCTGGAGAAATTTGCATTGCATAATGCTATAGAGCCGCCACCCTTTTTGAGAAACGAGATTTTTGCAAAAACGATGACAAGCGTTGAAAAAAATAATTCGTATGCACGTAGATCCACTAATGGCCAGGGACACGTTGTGCCGATGGGATGGGTTCGTTATATAGCTGTTGCTTCCATTCTTTTACTTGTCGCAAGTACTATTTTAAACTATTATTTTTTCAGCCAGTATAAGCAATACAGTCTAAAGTACTTTCAGCTGGTCCAGAGTCAGGAACAGATGGCTTCCGCCAACCTAACCTTGCAAGCAAGGCTGCAGGATTATGAATCCGCATGGAACCTGATGAAGGATCCTGCAATGGCTGTTGTTAAAATGCCAAGCGTGCCTACAAGCCCCAGTCCCAATAGCTTGGCTACCGTGTACTGGGACACCCGATCCAAGGATGTTTACCTACTGGTAAATAACCTACCCCAACCTGGAATTGACAAGCAATACCAGTTGTGGGCGCTGGTTGATGGCAAACCCATTGATGCTGGCGTGTTTGATATAAAAGATGGAATATCGTTTGTAAAAATGAAAAATATCCCGCTGGCTCAGGCTTTTGCAATTACTCTTGAGAAAAAAGGTGGCAGTATATCCCCCACTATGCAGTCCATGTATGTTTTGGGGAAGGTATCGTAATAATCTTCCCTGCATTTCTTTACAGATTGAATAAAACAATCCAATTATTGGTTTTTTTTTATTTTATTACAGTGTGAAAGTAATGGATCTCATAAAAAAGCCTTTAAGCAGGATATACATACCTGTTGCGTGGACGATGATGGTAGTAATTCTTCTTGCCATGCCAGGCAACTTGCTCCCAAGCGAGCAGGGCTTTAGTATCCCCAATTTTGACAAGGTAGTGCATTGCACGCTTTTTGGAGCCCTGGTATTTTTTTGGTGCTTTTATTTCTTTTCAAGACCGATTATTGTAAAAAAATTACTGGTTATTTTTTTTATCGTTTTTTTATGCTCAAGCATTTTAGGCATTGGCATGGAATACGTACAGAAATATTTTATTCCCTTTCGCGAATTTGAGCAAGGTGATATCATCGCAGATATTATCGGTTCCTCCCTTGCTTACGGAATTTGTAATATCTGGCTTATTGAGGAAAAAAATTCACATTAATATTTTTAGTTGAGCATATTATTGCCAATTGAAGAATGTCAATTTTAGAGCGTAGATGTGTAAGCCCCGGAGTGTGTGGGCCGTTAGTTCACTCTCAAAAAAAAGCGATATCAGAAAGGTTGAACAGGAGTACTGTAACTCTTCACACAACAAAAAACTAAGATGAGATCGGCTTTAAGTAAAAAATTAAGCCCCTGTGGAAACAGGGGCCGTAACCAAAACTAACTGCTTATGAGAAAATTGACTGCTTTGTGAGAGTCAATAGAAAAGACTAATTATAATAACGCAAAACAGATGCCAATAGTATGAGATACTGTTAATAAACGTTTAAAGAGCTTAATTAAATCGTTCGCCAAATATACGCAACAAAAACGCCAACCGATTTAATTTTCTTGTGGTATAACATTTTTTTAGCAATGCTCGAAATTATACCCGCTTATTTATAAGACGTTTAACTGAATAAAAAGTTTACTCGCGGTGAGTTAAAAAAAACTAAAAAAAGCTGCCAGTGCACCCCCGAAATTAGATCGAGGGGGGTATAAAGAGTATTAAGCAACCCGGAACAAGCCTTTGATATTGTTCCCTTTTGTTGCCCTGCTGGCTATCGCCCGGGGCTTGTGAACAACCCTAAAACGCAAGCCTTCTTGTCCACCATAAGATATCCTAGTATGCCCTCCAGGCCAAGACTAATATCGCTCGGTGCATCCCAGGATCTGTATCATTTTTGATTCAAAGATGGCTGCAATTTTTATCCATTAATTCTGTTTGCCCATTTTTTCGGCATTTTCTGCAAACTGGAGCGCATCCAGGAACTCCTGGATGTTGCCGTTCAATACATCATCCAGATTATATACCGTTAGCCCGATTCTATGATCAGTTACCCGGCCTTGCGGGTAATTATATGTTCTTATTTTAGCGCTTCTGTCGCCGGTGCTGACAAGACTTTTTCGATGCCTGGAAATTTCTTCTTCCTGCTTGCGGACTTGCTCCTCATATAGTTTTGTGCGTAACATTTGCATGGCTTTTTCACGGTTGCCTAACTGACTTCGCTCCGTCTGACAAACCACTACCACTCCGGTAGGGACATGTGTCAAAAAAACCTTTGTCTCTACTTTATTGACATTTTGGCCGCCGGCACCACCGCTGCGGGCGGTCTCCATTTTCACGTCGCTCTCCTTCAATTCAAAATCCACTTCTTCGGCCTCCGGCATTACGGCAACCGTTGCAGCGCTGGTATGCACTCTGCCACTTTGCTCAGTATCCGGTACCCGCTGCACCCGGTGAACACCGCTTTCAAATTTCAGCGTGCCATACACATCATCTCCAACCACTTCAACCTGCACTTCTTTATAACCACCAACGGTCCCTTCACTCTCAGTCAAGATGGATGTTTTCCACCCCCGCCTTTCGCAGTATTTTATATACATGCGCAAAAGATTTCCCGCAAACAACGATGCTTCATCGCCGCCTGTGCCAGCGCGGATTTCAACTATGGCGTTCTTTTCGTCCTGCGGATCTTTTGGGATCAATAATTGCCGGATATAAGCTTCTATTTTTTCTTTCTTTTCGTCCAGTTGCGGCGCCTCGGCTTTTGCAAGCTCCCGCAATTCCGAATCATCGCCGTTCAGTGCTTGTTTATAAAATTCCATATCATCCAGTATTTTTTTATACTCTTCATAACTCTGGACAATTTTTTCAACGCTCCTGTATTCTTTGCTCATCTGAGTGAACTTCCGGTTATCGCCCACGATTTCGGGGTTACTGAGCGAGGTGCTCAGCTCTTCATATCTTGCCTTAATAGCTTCCAGCTTATCTAACATATTTATCTACTTTTATATCCAGGTCGTGCGATGGGTGCATAGTTCGTGTGGAAAGTCAAATAGCTCAAAGTCTTTCCCATCCAAATTAGCCCATTGCCGGTTGACCATTCACCAAAAAAATGTCCGCAAAGTTAAACGTTTCAAGGTTCACATGGTTTACCGGAAATTGAAAGCAGATAATTTATTCACTGGCACCGAAATGCTAGATGATCGGGCCATATTGATTAGTGATGAAAAAGGCATCATACAAACCATTTTGTCAATTGAAGATGCTGGGGACGG
>DATMMJ010000267.1:0-10798 GCA_035569795.1 Puia sp.
GTGGTGTCCAATCTAAGAGCAATGGATATGGCACTGGGAGGACAAGGTGCACCCATCGTACCGGTTGGAGAACAATTGTTATTCGGTGAATATGATTTTTTCCTCAATATCGGTGGCATCGCAAACATTTCTTATAAACAAAATGATCATTTTATTGCCTTCGATGTATGTCCGGCAAATAGTATTTTAAATATGTTGTCTAATGAAGCCGGCAAGGATTTTGACGATGGCGGCGCAATGGCGTCAAAAGGGAATATCAAAGAGCAATTGCTAAAAAAATTAAATGGGCAGGATTATTACTCCCATCTCTATCCAAAATCTTTATCCAATAGTTTTGGAACAGAAATCATTTATCCTCTGATAAAACAATCAGGACACGCAATTGAAGACGCGCTCAGGACTTATGTGGAGCATATAGTGCAACAGGTGGGTAGTGCAGTTAAAACCCTTTCGTTGATTAATGTTAATACGGCAACACCCGAAAACCGAAAACTACTGGTGACAGGAGGAGGCGCCTTCCATACCTTGCTAGTAGACCGGTTAAAGCACATTTTTAGTGACATGCATGTAGAGCTAATAGTTCCAGCTGAGAACATCATACAATATAAAGAAGCCCTTATCATGGCATTTATAGGAGTATTGCGCTGGCGTGAGGAAAATAATGTGCTTGCTTCGGTTACCGGCGCAAGCCGCAACAGCATTGGCGGTGAGGTATGGCTGGGGTTGGAAGCATGAACCTTTCCAAAATTCTAAAAAGTAACCCAACCATGTTTTGTGCAATGAACTTTGGAGTAGCTAATGGCTAAAAAAGATAATTTCGCTTAGGTTTGCTGGTAATCTCCAAAGTCAATCTGGCTCTTCATGTGTAACATCACAGGAAAAATGCGCAGATAAACAAGAACAAAGCGCATACCCACTTTTGCCATTCACCATTACAACCCCAATACCTGTTTTAATTTTGCATAACCCGTTTTGCTCACCGGCACATGTGCGCCGGATTTCAGAATGACCACATAGCTTTCTTTTTCATAAGGCTCGATGCGCGTGATTTGCTGCACGTTAACGATATATGAACGATGAGTTCGTGAAAAAACATTTGTATCCAGCAGCTGTTCAAGATGGGCCATGGTTTTATTCTTCAAAAAGCTTCCTTCTTTGGTGTGGATTTTTACATAATCGTCAGATGCTTCCAGATAATATATCTCTTCAACAGGAATGATTTTTATTTTTCCGGCTGTCTTCACTACAATGCGTTGGCTTTGTGCCGGCGATTTTGAAACAGCCTCCAGAAGCGACTGGGTATTGCTTTTTAAAACGGCCACATTGGTTTGGAGAAGCCATTTTTGAATCGCTTTATCAAATCTTTCTTTGCTAAAAGGTTTGAGCAGATAATCCACTGCGTGGCTTTCAAACGCTTTGATGGCGTATTCATCAAATGCAGTAGTGAAGATGGTGGCAGGGGGGTTATCGATAAGCTCCAGCATTTCAAAGCCATTTATTTTTGGCATTTGTATATCAAGAAAAATAATATCAGGCTGGTGCTGCTGGATTGCCTTTATCCCTTCAAATCCATCATTGCATTCCTGTGCCAATGCTATCTGCGGATGGTATTGCAGATATTCTTTCACAATGGATCTTGCCAAAGGTTCATCATCAATTATCAATGCTTTCATGTTATCTGGGGTATTCTCAGTATGGTGATAAATAAATTGTTTTCAGCTTTTGTTTCTAGCAAATCATTTCGGGCAAACAACAAATACAATCGACGCTGAACCGAACTCAACCCAAAACCGGTCCCCTTTTTGGGCGACGAAGTTTCAGGATCAAAAGGATTTTCTACTATCACCTCCAGAAAATCATTTTTCCGTGCTGCTGATAAGCGGATGGTAATGTCATCGGTTGTATCATACAACCCGAACTTAATGGCGTTCTCCACCACGGGCTGCAGCAACAGCGTGGGGAGTTTCATCCCTTTGCAATTTTCCTCGCAATCAACAATAGTTGACAACCGATGACCGAAACGTACCTTTTCAATTTCAAGATATAATTCCAAATATTCTAATTCTTCTTCCAGGGGTACTAACTGTTGTTCTTCCTTTTTCAACGTTCCACGCAAGAAGTCCGAAAGCTGATAGATCATTTTCCTCGCCAGTTCTGGCTGGTTACCCACCAGCGCACTTATTGAGTTTAAACTGTTAAACAAAAAATGGGGCTGTAGTTGCTGACGCAATTTGTATAATTCTGCTTCCTTTGCTAGCTTCTCTGCTTCCATTTTACGCGCATCCATTTCTTTTTGCTCTTTTTGTGTGAACCATAGCAGGCACATCGTAGACATGCAGCCCAGTATCAGGAATGCAATGCCATAGCGCACTGTGGAAGACTTACTTACCATGGTGAGATAAGGTTGGTCGCCGAAAAATAAAGCCCACAACAACAACCGGGTCAGGATCAGCCACACCGAAGCCAGTCCAAAACTTATCGCAAGCACATACCAATATTTCTCCTGCCGCGGCAGGTAGTAGCGCATGTTATTAATGATGAGCAAACAACAACCTGCAAGGAGCCCATTGCTGATATAACTATCGGCAAGCGCCTGAACATTTGTGAGACCATAATTCCTAACCACACTGTAATGCATGAAAGTCCATGCAAGCCACCACCCTGCAAAAACACGCTTGAATATTTTGTTCGATGAAGTTGAATATGCCAATAAGCTTAATTTAAATACAAAGATTTTTTCATGCTGTTCTCCAGTATGTGCGCTGCTTTCAGATGGGTGACACCGATGAAAATATTTGCGTCATCTTCCTCGCAAATCTTCGAATACATTTCCGCCCCGTCAATCAGGTCGTCTAATTTATGCAATTCGCTCACATCAATAAATTTCCAGTGGACTGGTTTTTGTGCTGCGTTGAAAAAATTATCCTGCTCGCGTTCACCGATAAGTTGGGCTTTTTGAAACGCATGGAATTCATCCTGCGCATTTATTAGTCTGAGCTGTTCATCAAATTGCGGGGTATGGTCTCCATCTCCGCAAATAATCCGGTAAACCATTTTTGCAAGATACCAGTTCATAAAATGCTGTTTTGGTGATGATGTTTTAATTTTTTGTAACCAGCTTTGTTTCTCTTTTACCCACCCGGCTGGGCTGTTTTGCTATGGATATTCAATTGGGGCCCTGCTCCCGCTACGGCGCGATCCATGAATTTGGAATCTGCCAGAGCGTATACATTTGGGAGTGTTTCTGCTTTTAATAATTTTTTAATTCCAGCCCCCCGAATAAACAAGTTCCTTTGATGATCAACATCTTGTCTGGGTTATTACCAATGGGCTGTTTTCTCTTGTCTTCTACTCCTCCAAATATCGGCGTGAGGTCTAAACGAACCTGCCAATTAGGAGGTACAATTATTTTTCCCCCACCAAACACAAAACTCAGGTCAATTACGGCTGGCTTTTGCATATCGGCCTGTGTAAGATCTATTTCACATCCGCCAAAGACACAGGTTATCTCACCTCCTCTAAAATTTTTGGAAAGAATTACTTTTTTTGCACCACCAAAAACTGAGGTGGATTCAAAAAAATCATCCGAAGAATAATTTTGCGCGTGCTCTTGAGTGGGATCCGTTGCAGAAGAAACAGGGTCCTCGGGTTTGGGGTTTTGGTGATTTCTCCAATCCCACTCGCTTCGCCTTTTCCAGTCCCAGTCGTGCCGATACCTTGGCCGCAGGATCATAACAAGGCCGACTGCAATAATTATACCGGGCACAATGAAACGGTGAAAATTGAAACCCATGTCCATTTGATCGGTTAAAAAGAATCCCCCAATGATTACAAGTATTATCCAGCCTGGGTTACGGAACTGATGTCTTATGCCTGTATAAATCCCAATTGCGATCAGTAGCATGGGCCAGGTAAATATCCAATCAGGGAAAAAAGGGAAAGACAATTCTTTTAACAGAAACATCGCACCGACAAACAATAAAAAAAGGCCGGCAAATATGCGACCGTTGTGCCGAGGCTGGTTAAAGTTACTATTCGAATCTTGCGTATCCATGATGTTGAGATTATAAACCAAAACTAATGCGCTATAGGGTAGATCCAAAGCACTTTTAGGCAATAACAGCAATGCAGGCGGCAAAGGCCCAGGTTTTGTCGGCGAAAGAATTACACCTTGAATAGAAACCCTACATTAATTTAAATGCATCGCCATCAAATAGGCCCATATCGCTTAGTTTGATGTGAGGTATCACGAGCAGGGCCATGAAAGATAAAGTCATAAAAGGCGCTGATAATTTTGAGCCTAAGTTTTTTGCCATTGCATCAATGGCGGTGTAGTCGCTGGCGATTTTATATCCATCTTCATTACTCATCAGACCGGCAACCGGTAAGGGCAAAATCATTTCTTCTTTTCCATGCACACAACTTATGCCACCTTGTTTTTCAATTATCAGGTTCACTGCTTTGCATATGCTTTCTTCATCAACACCAACTGCCACTATATTGTGGCTGTCGTGAGAGACAGAAGAAGCGATCGCCCCTTTCTTAAAACCCATATTCTTAATAAAGGATTTTGCGATCGGGGCGTTGTTATATCTGTTCACCACTACTATTTTTAGAATATCTTCTCCCGCATTGGATTGTAATAAACCGCCTGTACCACTAACTATACCAATGGGCTCAACCAACTTATTGGTGATCAATTGCCCATCGAGTGCCTCTATAACATGTACCTGTTCTATATTTTCTTCATTTCCCCATTTGTCTAAGAGGTAACGGAAATCCTCAACCGCTTTTTTTGAACAATGGAATTGGTTTATGATGCCGTATTTATTACTTTCTATTTTCGATTGCCCGTTTTCTGCTACCAGCTTCCCATTTATATAAGTTTGAAGCACTTCAAAATTGTGTAGATCTTTTACTACAATAAAATCTGCGGCATCGTCAGGGCGCAGCAAGCCAACATCCAATTTGTAATGGAGCACGGCATTGAGGCATGCGGCCTTCAGGATTTTAAAGATATCAATCCCTCGGGCCGCAGCGCGTTGGCAAAGCTGATTGATGTGTCCTGCAACCAAACTATCGGGATGCTTGTCATCACTACAGAACATCATCATGTCAGGATAATCATTCAGCAGATCAATCAATGCTTCAAAATTTTTTGCGGCACTCCCTTCCCGTATGATAATTTTCATTCCGTATTTGAGTTTATCCAGGGCTTCCTGTTTTGCAACACATTCATGGTCTGTGCTGATCCCGGCATCAATATATCTTTTTGCCATTTCCCCTCTGAGTCCCGGGGCATGTCCGTCCACGGGTTTGCCCACGCGCTCAGCCGATCTTATTTTTTCCATCACATCTTTATCATGGTTGAGCACGCCTGGAAAATTCATCATCTCGCTCAAATATTTTATTTGGTCTTTTTGAAGGAGTTCGTCAATTTGTTCAACATTTATTGTTGCCCCAGTTGTCTCAAAAATTGTAGCAGGGACGCAACTGGGGGCGCCAAAATAAAATTTGAAAGGCACTGTGTTGCCATTATTGATCATAAACTCGATGCCTTCAATACCGCATACATTGGCAATCTCGTGGGGGTCGCTTACGGTTGCGACAGTTCCATGTACAACAGCGAGCCTTGCGAATTCAGAAGGTAGCAGCATGGAGCTTTCTATATGTACATGGGCGTCAATAAAGCCCGGAAGGATGTAAGTGGAAAGCAAGCCACGACCGGTAAGCTCCGTTATAGAAATTATTTTCTCATTTTCCATTTTGATTTCAGCAGGGTATATCCTTTGGGCGGGAATGTCAACTACATTGCCTTTAACAGATAAGCTCATTTTATGACTGTTTGCGCGAAAATTAGTAAATTATGAAGGCTTTGAGCAAAAAATCGCGCAAAATTAAGTCTTGTTTAAAAAAGTCGCTAAAGCGACAACCGAATACAAAAGGGAATTAAATTTGTAATCCCTTTCAAATAATAAATTAATCACTAATCAAATCTTTAAAAAATGAAATTTCTAAAAACAAGCTGCCTTGTAATAATAGCCGTTTGCTACCTGACAGCAGCAAGATCGCAGACAGCAGATGAGATCATCACCAAACACATCAGCGCGATTGGCGGCAAAGAAGTGCTGGATAAAATCAAGACTATAACCATTGATGGTGTAGTGAGCGCAATGGGCAGTGATTTTCCAGTCAAAGTAAGCATTGTGAATGGCAAAGCCTTCAAATCCACAACAAGCGTCAATGGTACCGATGTAGTCCAATGCTTCACAGATACAGGCGCCTGGATGTTAAACCCCATGATGGGCCAGGCATCTGCTGAGCCACTTCCTGCAGATCAGGCAAAACTTGGCAAAACATCAATATACATTGGAGGACCTTTGTTCCAATATAAAGCCAAGGGATACACGGCGGAGTTAACTGGCCGCGATTCTGCACAAGGCAAAGCTTATAAAATCAGGCTTACCGATAACAGTGGTACAGATGCAACTTTTTTTATTGATCCTTCCACGTATTATATTTCCAAAACGGTGGCTACGGTCAAAGCTGGCGGGCAGGACGTGACCACTACTTCCAGTTTTTCTGATTACAAGAAAACAGAATTTGGATATGTGCTTGCCTACAGCATTGCCACAACCAATTCAGGTTATGATATAACTATAAGTTATAACAAAATCGAATTTAACAAGGATATTGATCCGAGCATTTTTGCTTTGCCTAAATAATGCAGATGATTTTTTTCCAAGACCAATGCGCCGGGGAAGTGACTCTTCCCCCGCGCATTTTTTATTTTGTAAATAGGTGTTTTAATGGTATAAAAAAGGGTCTTTTTCACGTTGTCCGGGTTTTGGTATTATTATAAGTTTGGATATTGAAATTGATTACCATTAAACCCAGATATATGCTGGTTTCCGGAGCTGGTCTTGGAAACAGCGGACAATCCCCCCCTTAAAACAATCTATGGCAGGTTTTTCATTTAAATAAAATGCCCCCAAAAGGGGTATTTTTATTTCAGCACTGAGTTGGTCAGCACCTAAAGCCGCTCGGATATGGTGGTGACAGGCTCAGCCCCCCTTGTTAATTTTTGTCCAAACTCCTCTTGCAACGAAGCAATGCAATACGTATTGATTTATTTTTAATCTGCATCAAATCCACTTTCCTGGTTCCTTTAAGCAATCTAGGGCCAGGGCTTCATAAAAATTTAGCTTCAAGATGGTTTTCATAAAACTACTCTTCTTATTGATAATTTCGATGACGATAATTCCGTTGCCAAAATTCAGCGCAACAGGTCAGGATTCGTCTTTAGCGCATCTTATCTCCAAAAAACAATATGAGCAGTTTTTTCCTCATCACAGCTCGATTTTTGCTTACGAAAATTTTATTAGCGCTTCCAAAAGCTTCCCATTATTTGCTAACGAAGGGGACACATGTACACGCACAAAAGAACTCATCGCTTTCCTTGCAAACATCGCTCATGAAACGAGTAGCGGCTCCAAAAAATCCGAAGGCGGTAGATACGCCTGGGGATTAGTCTATGTGGAGGAACGGGCTTGTATAGATGGGCATTGCACACAATATAATGTAGCAGGGACTAGCGACTATCAGCCCGTTGCTGGAAAATCTTATCACGGCAGAGGTCCGATGCAATTGAGCTACGCTTATAATTATGGTCTTGCCGGAAAAGACCTGGGTTTGCCATTGCTACAGGAACCTGAGCTAGTAAGCACTGATGGGATAATCGCTTTTAAAACTTCAATATGGTTTTGGATGCGTGAGCAGAAACCAAAACCTTCCTGCCACAATGTGATGTGCGGGAAATGGCATCCAACGAAAGATGATATAAGACGCAACCGTACCCCGGGCTTTGGGATGGCCATAAATATTATCAATGGAGGCGTTGAGTGCAACACTACCGATACATTGATTAAAGCACAAAGAACTGAAAGAATTGGTTTTTACAAATGGTTTGCCTCTATCATGAAAATCAGTGTGGGAGATGATTGCGACTGTGCCGGCATGGGATCATATGATCAATAAATATTTTCATATCATTTCCTTGCCTTACCTTAGATTGACAAAACATAATTGCTATTATGGAACTTGGCAATGCACTGAATTGGTTTGAGATCCCTGTTAGTGATTTTGACCGCGCAAAAAAATTTTATGAGACTATTTTCGACTACCAGATGCCTGAAACTATAATGGGGTCCACCCGTATGGGCTTCTTCTTATACGATTTCAAGGGTGGCAAAGTGGGTGGTGCTATTTGTTACGGCGATGGATATGTGGCTTCCGGGCAGGGGGCACTTATATACCTCAACTGCCAGCCGGACCTTCAAGTCTCTTTAAACCGGGTGGAGCACGCTGGTGGCAAGATTGTTCAGCCAAAAATACCTATCGATTCAGGGCTTGGTTTTATTGCGTGGATAACAGATACTGAAGGAAATAAAGTTGCGTTACATTCCATGGCATAAAAGCTCATTTTAAAACCCGAAGTTTGGATTGCCAATTTGTTACCTTAAACACATGCTCAAAAAATCAACCATCCAACTGCTCCGGTTCCACTTTTCTTTTTTTCTCATGCCTGTCTATTGGTTCGCTTTAAGCCAAGTAGTGTATAAAAACTGGCCGCGAGCGATATTGGTTTTTATCATCCTGCACGTGCTGGTTTATCCTGCAAGCAATGGCTACAATAGTTATATGGACCATGATGAGACCAGCATTGGCGGCTTGAAAAATCCCTCCCCGCCTACAAGGGAGCTTTTTTATGCAACAGCAGTAATGGATGTTGTAGCAATTTTATTAAGTGCTTGCATAAGCATATATTTTCTTGCAGCAGTACTGGGGTATATCCTCGCATCCAGAGCATATAGCTCAAGGAAAATCAGATTAAAGAAATATCCCGTGATCGGTTATTTAACCGTGATTATTTTTCAGGGAGCGGTAACATTTTTTTTAGTTTATCATGGATCGCATGCCCAAAAAACTTTGCATGTTCCAATAGAAGCAATGGTAGCAAGTTCTTTACTCATCGGTGCTTTCTATCCGCTCACGCAGATTTATCAACATGATGCAGACATCAAAGATGGTGTAAGAACCATCAGTTACCTCCTTGGGGTTAAAGGCACTTTCATTTTCTGTGCTGTTGTTTATTTCTTTGCAATTATTTCGCTGGCATATACTTTTTTTATTTCGCTGGAAATAAGAGAATTTTTTGTGCTGGCAACCTGCATGTTGCCCGCGCTCGTTTATTTTGTTGTATGGGCTACAAAAGTGTGGAGAGATAAAAAGAATGCAGATTTCAGCCATACGATGCAAATGAATTTGGTTGGGTCCGTCGGCACGAATATTGGTTTTATCATTGTATTGCTGATGCAATGATTTCGATGGACAGCAATCGGGGAAAGCATGGATTTCGTAATTTATAGAAGAAAAAAATAAATCTTGAGCAAGATCATTTCAATAGGCACTGCCCTCCCCTCCTTCATTCATAAGCAGAGTGACATTCTCTATTTTATGCAGCATATTTATGCAATGAATGAAAGTGATAAAAGAAAACTCAAATTTATTTATAGTAAGAGCGGCATTGAAAAACGGTATTCGGTTGTTCCCGACTATAGCAGAGGAATCAATGACTGGAAGTTCTATCCGCGTTCCGAAAACCTGGAGCCCTTTCCTTCCCTGGAACAGCGCATGATTTGGTATAATAAATATGCGGCTCCTCTTTCGGTGGACGCAATCCGCAATTGCATCAAAAACAAAATCCACCATAACGAAATCACGCATCTGATCACGGTAAGCTGCACGGGCATGAGCGCCCCGGGGCTTGATCTGCAAGTGATGGAATTAATGGATCTGCATAAGAGTATCTTCCGCACCTCCGTAAATTTTATGGGCTGTTATGCAGCCATTCACGCATTGAAATTGGCAGACGCCATTTGCAGGGCAGAGCCGGATTCAAATGTGCTTATCGTTTGCACAGAACTCTGCACGCTGCATTTCCAACGCGAACCCACAATGGATAATATCGCATCCAGCTTGTTATTTTCAGACGGGTCAGCAGCCATCCTTGTTACATCCGGGAAAAATGCTGCAAAAGGTCTGCAGATAAAAAATTTCTATTCTGAAGTGTTGCCCAAAGGGAAAAAAGACATGGCATGGGAATTATCTTCCACAGGTTTCTTAATGACATTGAGTGGTTATATACCCAATTTGATTGAAGAAGATTTTGAAATGATGACTCGGAAGGCTTTTGAGAAAAATAACCTTAGAAAGGAAAACATCACACATTGGTGCGTGCATCCCGGCGGGAAGAAGATACTCGAAGCGATTCGCAAAAGTATGCAATTGACAAACGGTGAGCTGGATGACAGTTATTGTATACTTAAAGAATATGGCAACATGTCATCGCCAACGATCTTGTTTGTTCTGAAAAAAATACTTGATGGCATAGAATATAAGGAAAACAACACGATATTCGCTGCCGCTTTCGGCCCTGGCCTTACGATGGAAACATTTACAGCCACTGCCTAGAGTGTCGCCGGAAATTTTGATACATGGAGCTCAAAAAACTTCCCCTCATTACAGCATGGATTTTTCCGCCCGCTCATACAATACAGAATTGCTTGACCGTGACGATATCCCGTTCAGCGACATAGAACAGAACATGCGCGAGCTGAATATCATAAATACCTGGCTTGGCGGTCACCGGATCACCTTGCGTGGGGTGAGAAAATTAATTGGCAACAAAAAAGAAATCAGCATATGCGAAATTGGTTGTGGTGGGGGGGATAATTTA
>DATMMJ010000268.1:0-4950 GCA_035569795.1 Puia sp.
GCGCCAAATGGCCAGTCAATTGTGCATCATTACAAGATCCGGCCCAACGACTATATGATAGACTGGGAAGTGCAGGCGACCGATCCTTCAAAACTTTTTAGCGGCAACAATCTCAACCTTGCCTGGCATGCGGAACTGACCCGTGCGCAACAGGGAGTTGCCTACGAAAAGAGGCTGGCTAACATTTCATTTTATGAGGATAACAATTTTGATTATATCTCGCGCAACTTAGAAAAGAATTTTGAAAAGCCAGTGCAATGGTTATCCGTCTCACAACAGTTTTTCAATATTACTTTGGTGGCAAAAGATAATCTCAATTCAGGATCGGTTCATTGGTCTAGAGAAGTTTCTGATTCATCCAATACTATTTTAAGGATGGATGCAGTTTTTCAAGCGAAAATACCTCCGGGTAACTTAGTTGCATTTCCTTTTCAGTTTTATTATGGGCCAAACGACTATACCATTCTGAAAAAACAGGCAAACGGCATGGATAAGATATTAGATCTCGGCAGGGGGTTTTATTCGTTTGTCCGACCGATAAATGTGTTTGTCGTTATGCCAGTCTTTGATTTTTTCAAAAAATTCATCTTGAACTATGGCATAGTTATTATGCTACTTACTATAGTGATCCGCCTGATTACTTCTCCATTAGTGTACAGCAGTTATTTGAGTGGGGCAAAAATGAAAGCCCTTCGCCCGGAGATTGACGAAATGAAAAAAAGAGTTGGTAATGATCAGCAGCGTGCAAGCATGGAGCAGATGAAATTATTCAGGGAAGCAGGCGTAAACCCACTCGGGGGTTGTATCCCGGCCTTACTGCAAATTCCAATATTTTTTGCGCTATATAGTTTCTTTAATTCAAATATAGAATTGCGCAATCAGGCGTTTCTCTGGTCAAAGGATCTCTCCGCTTTCGATTCGGTGCTTCATTTCGGTTTCAGCATTCCATTGTTCGGAGACCATCTGAGTTTGTTTGGGATATTAGCATCAGCAACCAATTTTGTTATTTCTCTATATGGCATCAGTATGACGCCGCCAGACCAGAATAATCCGGCAATGAAATACATGCCATACATCATGCCGATTATGTTCCTGTTCTTTTTTAATAACCTTCCTTCAGCACTTACCTGGTATTATACCATCTCCAATCTTATCACGCTGATTCTGCAATATGTGATCCAGAATTATATTATAGATCATGATAAGATCCTTGCAAAATTGCAGGCAAACAGGAACAAGCCGAAAACCAAGGCTAAATGGCAGGAGCGGTTTGAACAAATTCAAGAGTCGCAAAAGAAAGTTCAGCAATTGAAAAATAAGAAATAGCTTTTAGATTTGGCGGAACTGTTGTTGTGATATCCTGCACTATTAGCGGTGTGGCCTGGACTCAGGAGCCTTGTATGCTTTACTTGGCTTAATCCTGTTTTTGGTTTTATAGTCTATATTTACATAAATCAAATCAATGGGATTACTGAAACACACATTTCTTATATCTTGCTCCTTTATCTTTTCTGTTAACTTCCTGTTTGGTCAAAAAAAAGTGGCCGAGCTTTCTGTGGTGTACGACTATGTGATTAATTCCAGTACATCAGTAAAACCAGCTAATGGCTTTGAAGGCGCAACCAATACCATCTATATCAAAGGCAATATGGTGTGCTCTGAAATGAAAAGTTCTCTTTTCTCCTCATCCACTATTTATGATTCCAAAACCGGTCAGGCAGTGATCTTGAAAGAGGTGAGCGGGCAAAAACTCTTGATACATCTTTCTGCGGAGAACTGGCAGGAAATGAATAGGCCATATGATGGCATTACATTCACCAATACTGCTGAAACAAAGACCATAGCTGGATACAAGTGCATAAAAGCTACCGGTAAATCAAAAAGTGGCGCAGAGCTTATAGTTTACTATACCACGGAAATCATACCTGATAATAAAGATTATAACAGTAAATTTAAAAACCTTGACGGTCTTCCGTTAGAATATCAATTGATTAATAACAATCTCACCATACAATACACGGTGTCAAAGGTCAATCTCAACCCTGTTCCAGCATCAAAATTTGACATTCCAAAAAGCGGTTACCGGGAAATGACGTATGAAGAAAGCAAGAAATTTAAAGCGGGGAAATAAAAATCAATTCTACTTGTGCATTTTGATCTTGAAATCCAACAATTGCAAATTTGTCTTTGAAGCACTGTTGAGGGGTGAAATGCTTACTTTGTATTTATATGGCATGATATAAATGGTATTGCCATTTTGATACGTTATGATGGTATTGACAGAAAGGCTGGCTTTTTCCTTTTGCTGGCTGAAAATATGACTCCCTACGTAGGAGATACCATTTTTCAAGGTAAATGCACTCGAGATGTTTATTGGTGCAAAATCAGGTTTTGATGCGACGTTTTTCTTTTTGTCACCACCGCCTTTGCTCGCAAAGGCCAGAGCTACCAAAACAATCATGGATATGCTTAATAATGCCTGCAGCAGCAATTTTCTTACCTCAATGTTAGTTGCAGTTTTCATGTTAATATGCAAATATAATAAAAAAAATTGGGTATTTTTTAACCGACCATCCCTTTTTTTAATATTTCTTTAACGTAAAAGTCCGAGTAAAGTTACAGACGCAGCTGCTTTATTATTCACATTTCATTAGCTTTTGTTAATAATACTATTTCATTTTGAAAATGGTTGCCTATACCTTGAAATTTGTTAAAAGTGATTAATGCACTATCTTACAAATCATACGTTATGAAAGAAAACCCATCCCAATACGAAAGAGAGGACCTGAAAGAATTGCTAAAGCAATACCAGAACCTCAGGGAAGGATACAATCATTCTTTTCTTGACGAGGAATCATTCGAGAAAATTATTGACTATTTTGATGATATGGAGGAATTGCCTCAGGCCCTGGAAGCAGCCGAACTGGGCATTGAGCAATATCCTTATTCTTCCGTTCTGCTCGTCAAGAAAGCAGACCTGATGATTGCTACGCGCCGTTACTCCGAAGCGTTGATTATCCTTGAAAAAGCGGAGTTGCTGGATGGTTCAGATATCAATCTATATATATTAAAGACGGATGCTTACCTGGCTCTAGACCAGCAGGACAAAGCAGTGGTGATTTTACAGAACGCACTCAGGCATTTTGAAGGCCAGGAGCGCATCGAGCTTTTGTTTGAACTAGCCGATGTATATGACGATTATGAAGAATTTGATAAAATATTTGATTGTCTGAAACTGATCCTGGAGCAAGAACCCAACAGCGAGGAAGCGCTATACAAAATTTGTTTTTGGACCGATTTTACCGGAAGAAATGAGGAGAGCATCCGGCTTCATCAGAAGATTATTGACGATTATCCATATAGTGAGCTTGCGTGGTTCAACCTCGCTGCCGCTTACCAGGGTCTGAAGCTATACGAGAAAGCTATAGATGCGTATAAATATGCTGTTGCAATTGATGAAAAATTTGATTATGCATACCGTAATATGGGGGATGCCTTTATACGTCTCAGGAAATTTAAAGATGCCATTGAGGCCTTGGAAAAAGTGATTGAGCTGAGTAGACCCGAAGATGTCATTTATGAGGCCATTGCGCATTGTTACGACAAATTGAGCAATTACGGTCAAGCGCGCATTTATTACAGGAAAGCTTCTCACCTCAATGCCGATGACAGTAAACTTTATTACAAATTAGCATGCACCTACTTGAATGAAGGCAATTGGTCCAGTGCAGTGAAATATCTGGAAACGGCAATGCGCATACATTCCAGCCAGCCTGAATATAATCTTGCAATGGGAGAATGCAAAATGCAGTTAGGCGAATTCAGGGATGCTATTCAATACTTTTCAAATGTGGTGCGCGTTCGCCCGAAAAATATTTCTAGTTGGGAAGCATTGATACGTTGCCTATACAACGCCAAATTTTTCAAGGAAGCGCTTGAACAGATTCACGCTGCCATAACTATTGCAGGCAATAAACCGATTTTTATTTTTTATATGAGTGCAGTTTATTTTGCTTTGGGGAAGTCAAAAGAGGCCCTCTTGCAGCTGGAAAAGGCAATGGGTAAAGCGCCAAAACTGCTAAAGAAAATGGTAGAGCTTAATCCTTCCATATTACAGTACCAGTCCGTGGTCGATGTGATTGCACGGTATAAGAAGAACAAGTCATTTTAAAGATCCCAAAAAATCTTAACAGTCTAGCTGATTTGTCGCACCTATTTTATATTGCATTGTTCCTTATTTTTGCGCCCAGCCTTTTCAAATTAATCTAATAAATAATGAATTTCAATTTAACGCAGATACCTGACAGGATAGCTAAACCCAGAAAGAGCGGGATTACCATGGTGATGGACAAAGGCCTGAGCATCGAAGAGACAAAAAATTTCTTAAGCATCTCACACCCACATGTGGATATAGTGAAACTCGGTTTTGGGACTTCATTTGTTACGCCCGGTTTGAAACAGAAGATTGAAGTATATAATTCATATAATATTCCGATATATTTTGGGGGCACTTTGTTCGAGGCTTTCCTAATAAGGAATTTGTTTGACGAATACATTGATGTTTGCAAAGAATATGGCATTGCTTATATAGAGGTGAGCGACGGATCTATCAATATCCCCCACTCTGAAAAATGCGGCTATATTGAAAAACTCACAATGCACGCTACCGTACTGAGCGAGGTGGGCAGCAAAGACGCGGAGCATATCATTCCTCCTTATAAATGGATAGAACTGATGCGGGCTGAATTAAATGCAGGCGCGACTTATGTGATTGCCGAAGCAAGAGAAGCAGGTAATGTGGGCATCTACAGAGGAAGCGGAGAAGTCCGTGAAGGGTTGGTACAGGAAATTTTAACACAGATACCGGAAGAAAAGATATTGTGGGAAGCTCCGCAAAAATCACAGCAATTATATTTTATTGAACTAGTGGGTTGCAATGTAAATCTTGGC
>DATMMJ010000269.1:0-3827 GCA_035569795.1 Puia sp.
CATAATCGGCCGGTAAATTACTTGTTTTAATCAATATGGAAAGCCGGAAATTGGTGATCAGAATTTATAATTTTATTTACAAATTAATGGAGAAATATTAAGGCGGTAGTATGCAATTTTTATATTGAAAACATTCCCAAAGGGATGTTTTCCTCAGAGCCATTAGAAAAAAACGGAAAGCCATCGACAGGCTTTCCGTTCAGTAATTTTTTGATTTTTCTGTTCGCTTTAGATGCCGGCTAACTGCAATGACAAAGATGACCTGAAATGTCTGAATTCCTTTTTGATGTCCTCGTAAATCCTTCGGAAGGTTTCCATCCGTTCAGACAGTGCATGCTGTGCATCATCGTTTACAGATCGGAGAATGTTGAAGATGTTTTCTACTTTGTGTTTTGAGTCGGGCAAGTCGTGCCTGAGCTTGTCAATAACTTCTTTCTGGCAAATGAATGTGTTTTGGAAGTGCTCTACCTCTGCTAACAGGTTTCTTGGTAGTTTCTCTTTTGCCATTTCTTCCAGATGATTCTCGAAATGGCGGATTTCCTGTTTGATGGAGGAGAGCTCGTACTTCCAGGTTTGCAACTCCTCCTGAAACTGTTCGATGGATGTTGTTGAGTCCATAAGCTTCAATTTTTGTGAAAAAAATAAAGAACTGATAAAATAAATTTAACGATTGTGGCTGAACTGAACAAAAAATTGTTTCAACAGGCTTTACAGCACCTCAAACGATGCGATCGGTTCTGAACCCTCCAATGGTCTGTTAACTTGTAACTATCAACCGTATGTATCAAAGCAAATCCTTATTTTTGAGCCTTGTTTAATATATAATAAAAAATTTTCAAAGATTGCTGCTCCTGTTTAAAACTTTTTAAACAATCAAAGCAGAACATCATATTTAATGGAAAACAAAGTTACCAAGATTGGCGTACTGACTTCTGGTGGGGATGCTCCGGGAATGAATGCGGCCGTTAGAGCTGTTGTAAGGACAGGGATTTATTATGGGTTGGAAGTATTCGGTATTATGCGCGGTTATAGCGGAATGATCGAAAATGATATTGTCCCGATGCATTCGCGCAGTGTGGCCAATATCATCCAGCGCGGAGGCACCATTTTAAAGACTGCCCGTTGCAAAGATTTTTTTGAATATGATGGAAGGAAAAGGGCCTACTCCCACCTAAAAAAATTAGGCATTAATGGCCTGGTAATCATCGGGGGCGATGGCTCTTTCCGTGGCGCGCATAAATTCAGCACGGAGTTCGATATTCCATGCATTGGCCTTCCAGGCACAATCGATAAAGATATTGCGGGCACCGATTTCACCATTGGCTTCGATACCGCGGTGAATACGGCTGTTGAAGCCATTGATAAGATTCGAGATACAGCGGATGCACACGACCGTCTTTTTATTATAGAAGTAATGGGACGCGATGCCGGCTATATTGCACTACACAGCGGGATCGCAACAGGCGCTGAACATATCCTGATACCTGAGCGCAAAACGGACATGGAGGAGATGATAGATTCACTGACAGAAAAAGAACGCCGCAAAAAATTAGTTAATATGGTAGTCGTGGCAGAAGGTGATAATTTTGGTGGTGCGGACGAAGTGGCCAAAATAATCAAAGAGCGTATACCGAGCGCAGATACCAGAGTTTGCGTACTCGGGCATATTCAACGGGGTGGTTCGCCAAGCTGTATGGACCGGCTGATCGCAAGCCGCATGGGATATTCTGCGGTGGAGTGTTTGCTGGAAGGGCGCTTCAATGTGATGGTGGGTATTATTAATAACAAGATGCATTTCACCCCGCTTGAAAGAGCCGTCAAGGCAAAGCAAAAAATTTCTGATGACTGGCTGAAAATCGTCAAAATATTGGCTTCTTAATAAAATCTTTTGAGAAGTGCAATGAAATAATTGCGTTGCCTTTTTTAATCGATTAATCCAAACAAATAAAACTGTTCATGTCAAAACATTTAACAAAATACCTGCATCAGACAATGGATAAGAAAGCAGGATTAGAACATACTTTTCATCGCACAAAAATTGTTGCCACCGTAGGCCCTGCCTGCGATACATATGACAAATTATTAGACCTGGTAAAAGCTGGGGTAAATGTGTTCCGTCTTAATTTTTCTCACGGGGCGCACGAAGATAAATCGCGTATCATAGAGCACATCAGAAAAATAAATACTACAGAACCATATAACATCGCCATTCTTGGCGATCTGCAGGGCCCCAAACTACGGGTTGGCGAAATTGAAAATGGAAGCATGGAAGTGGTTGCCGGGGACATTCTTACTTTCACAAATGAAAAATTGGTTGGCAATAAAGACAGGATATATGTCTCTTATCCCAATCTGCATTCCGACGTGAAGATTGGTAACACCATTATGATTGATGATGGGAAGCTGGAAGTAAAGGTAATTGGCGTGGAAAAAAATAATGATGTGAAGGTCCAAGTAACGCTTGGTGGTATTTTATCCTCAAAAAAAGGGATCAACCTGCCCGATACAAAAATTTCATTACCAGCATTGACCGAAAAGGATTTGATAGATCTTGAATTTATTATAGAACAAAAATTAGATTGGGTAGCGCTTTCTTTTGTAAGACATGTAAAAGATATCGTTATCCTACGCAGCAAGCTGCAGGAAAAGAAAAGTAAGACAAAGATTATCGCCAAGATAGAAAAGCCCGAAGCGCTTACAAATATCCGCGACATCATTTTAGAATCCGATGGGATCATGGTTGCCCGTGGCGATCTTGGTGTTGAATTGCCGATCGAGCAAGTACCACTGATACAAAAACAATTGATCCGCAAATGCCTCCACCGCGCAAAACCGGTGATTGTGGCTACGCAAATGATGGAGAGCATGATCGAGCGCACCAAACCGAACCGAAGCGAGATCACAGATGTTGCCAATGCTGTGCTGGAAGGCGCCGATGCTGTCATGTTGAGCGGGGAAACCGCTGCGGGCCAGCACCCAACGCTAGTTGTCGAAACGATGCGCAAAATAATTATGGAAGTGGAGAAAAATGACTATCCCTATAACCTGGAGGATAAACTGGCGCCCCAGGCGCACTCGCCTTCGTTTTTGAGCGATGCGATCTGCTACAATGCGTGCAAACTGGCCAAAGATGCCAATGCAGATGCTTTGATTGGAATGACTCAAAGTGGCTATACAGGTTTCATGCTTTCAAGCTACCGGCCAAAGTCACCCTTATACATTTTCTCAAAAGAAAAAACATTGATCAACCAGCTCAGCTTAAGCTGGGGAGTTCGAGCTTTTTATTACGATGAAGAAAACTCGGTCGATGATATTTTTGATGATCAGGTGGAGATTTTGAGGGAAAGAGGTTTTATTAAATCAGGTGACGTGGTAGTGAATACAGGCAGCCTGCCTGTTCAATTGCATTTGCCCACCAATATGCTAAAAATCACAAAACTGGATTGAAATTACCTCCTGCGGTGGGACGCTGTTAAATTCCTCTCAAGTGTTTTGAAAAAGAACCTGTAGAGATTTTGCTCCCTCTACATCTGAAAATGCATTGAAATTGCTGCATCTCGGGAAGCATTAATCCAAAAAATGAACGGATTGCTGGTCCTCTGACTTAAAGACTGGAAACTGCAAATGGGAAAATCATTAATTCCCCTCTTTTTTATCCTTGCCACCGAACAAGCGTCTCAGAAATCCTTTTTTTTCTTTCTTAGGCTCATTTGTGCCTTCTTGTTTGCCACTCAATTTATCATCTTTTTTTTTATCATTGTCTTTTGTCGCTTCTTTCAAAACTTTTTCTTCATCATTTGACAGCTTTGAATCAATCGGCACTTTCT
>DATMMJ010000270.1:0-6188 GCA_035569795.1 Puia sp.
TTATTCAATCTTCTGTTCTTGCTTCTTAAATATTTCTCTTTGATGATCACGCTCAACGGTTTATCATAGAGCTTGCTTTCGACCCAAGAAATAATATCTAGATAAGCAAATGCCCTTGTCTCAAAGCGGCTTTTCTCAAATTGCTTGATCTTATTTAAGAATTTCTCGAACTCCTGTTTTAATCGATGCCTCGACACGCGGAAGGAATTGCGCAGGAAGGCAAATATCTGCTCTTCAATCACTGTAAGATTTTGCATCCTGGACATGAAGCGGTATACAGACCGGGTGAGCGATTCGATGATCTCAAAATTACCAAGCTCATAATGTGCCAGCAAATGTAGTAGTCTTGCATAACACTGAAGATCGCCACGAAGGTCTATATTATAATTGATGATTTTTTGCAAATAATCAATGGAGGTATCAAAATCCCCGCTTCCAAAATAAAGTGAAGCGATTTTGTAATTAAAAACCAAAATACGGTGCGAGTCAATGAACAAAGAATACTCCTCTAGCTTTTCTTCTATGTAAGGAACAAGCGAAAGCCCCTCGGTAAAAGTACCCTGCATCAAATGTTGATTGATTTTAGCACTGTTGATATATATGAATGCCTGGATTCGGAAATTATCGTGGTCCTGCACCCTGTCCGTTTTAGCAAATTCTTCAAAATGTTTTAGGGTAGCTTCAAATTTTGCATGATTGCGTAAATCAAAATGGGCGTTGAGCAGGTTATGCAAGCCTTTAATATAATGGCCGGTTTCCACGCGTACCATAAGTGGCTGTTCAGTGAAAAGATCAATCCATTTTTGCGAGTAACGGTAGTACATCAAAAAATCCTGGCGGATAAACGCATACCAGCAATAGCTTTGATAGAGATAAAGCCTTTCATAAAAACCTGTTTGCTCGTGCGCATTTTCCGGCAGGTTTTCTTTCAAAAACCTTTTAACCCCAATCTCATCGCGTTCGTTGCGCGCGTGGCCATTCTTTATGTACCAGCCATATAGTTGCAGCGCAAGATTGGAGAGCCTAGAGAGGACGCCAATCCTCGTGCTCACTTCAAGGGCTTCGTTGGATAAGATTTCTGCGCGGCTTTGCATGCTGCGCGTAATATGCAGCATCTCGATCCTTTTTTCAAGTGCATTCACCTGAATGAGAAAATTATATTTTTGATTTGCCTTTGCAGTCTCTTTCGTTCTTTCTAAAATTTTCAGGCTTTGCAGGAACAATCCCTTTTTATAAAGTATATGCGCATAGTCAAACTGCTCGTTTAACTGAAGGTCTATGCTGTCAGAGCTTTTGAGCAGCCTGAGGCTTGCTAGCAATTGTTTGTACAGGTGGGTCTTAAGATTGTATAGTTGTGGTTTTTCGGTGCCAGACAGTTTTTTCAGCAATTGCTTTTCGTCATATTCGCTCATTTTGTCCAGCGCGTCAAAAAGCTGCACGATCTTGAGGTTTTCTTTGGCCGAACTTCTTTTGATATACAGCTTAAAATGCCGTTTTTCGGATTTCTCCAAAGAATGAATCAGCTGAAATAAGGAGTCGGCAAAACGGTTGGACATAGTGTGCAAATTATTCTAAAACACCGTACGCTAAAGGGTTTTAGAAAAAAAAATCATTTTTGGCATAATTAAAACAGCGTTAAGTTGGTCATGTTGATGTTAACAGGCATCATACCTTTGTATTGTGAATGAGTTGAGAGTAATGGCAAGCAATCGAAAGGGGGGCAATCGTTAGAGGCTCATTTAAACTGAAGCTGTGAATCAGCACAAAGGGAATTCAGCTTTTTTTCATATGGCAAGCAATCGTTAGAGGCCAGTCCGTTTCCACGGAGTGGCCATTTTTTTTTAAAAGCGATGCAATGTACAATTGTTTTATATAACAATGGCAAAGAATCATAAATTTTTCTTCTTCCCCAGATTTTTGTTCCCATGTAATCCTATTCCATGCACGCTTATGCGCTGGACTGTCATTTACGGCTGCAGCCCTGAGTGCTCTAATCTGCTAGCTGAGGGGTGACTCACTGACCGACCACATACTTCACTTCATCAGTAATACCTTTCCACGAATCTGTTCGAAATGAGGATGCGGGAAAACCTTCCTTATTATAAAGGTTTGCTTCCAAAGCATTATCAGCCCACGCGTACCGAACAGCAACAGGCATCGCAACCCCTTCACCGTTAACAATCACTTTGTCTCCATCAATATTAGCCCGGGCATAATGAAACTTCTGGTCGCTCCCTGCGACTTCAAAGCCTTTGATATAACCATATTTATCTTTTGCCATTAATCCACTGCCGGTATGTGTAAAAGAAAGGATGATCTTGTTACCGTCCGTTTGCATGGATTGATATAGAGGTCCGCTGTATTCCTGCACGTGCGCATAAGCGTTACTTAAGGCGGCAGCAGCTAGCCTCTTGCCAACATCCTGTTTATTTTTTGGGTGAATATCCAAAGCCTCGCCAATATCGGTCGTTACTGCCATTCCGGTATTGGGCAAACCCAGTGTCATCGTTTGTGCTTCGCGTAATTCTGCCCATGAGCTCCCATGCTCGCTGTCTCCGTTACCCGCATTAAAACTTGCAAGCTGTACAAAATAAAAAGGGAAATTGCCTTCACTCCATTGCTGTCGCCAATCGGTAATCATCAACGGAAATGCTTTGCGGTATTGCATTGCCCTGCCCGCATTTGTTTCCCCCTGATACCAAATTGCACCTTTGATACCATAAGGTATCAAAGGATTTAGCATTGCGTTGAATAGTAAAGTGGGGAAGCTGTTGGGGCCGGTGCCACCTGCACTCTTATAAATCGATTCAACACGAAAAAGCCAATCGCCGTCCAGGGGCCTGGTCTTTTCGCCAATGGTTAATTTCATCTCAGAACCATTTCCATAAACACCACCGCCACCACCGGTGTCTTCAACTCTTATTGCTATGGTGTTCTTGCCGGCTTTTAGAATGCCTGCGCCAATATTATAGGAACGAGGTTCACTGTACTTATTTTTCATCTCTCCCACTTTTACGCCATTCACATAGGTTTCGTCTGAATCATCAATCTTGCCGAGCTCGATAACAGCGCGCTTTCCAGCATCCACATCGTCCACGATGATTGTTTTGCGGAACCACACCAAGCCATCCAAATCATCTAATCCCATTTTTTGTCCTTCCCAAAGACCGGGTAAATGCATTGTGGGCCAATGACTGTCATCAAAATGCTCCTCTTTCCAATGATCAGTATTTGGGTGATCCACATAAGAACCTTGGAGCGACTCAATCTTTTTTTGAAGGCCGTCGGATTTTTGTTTTGCTATCAAATCCAAATCTCCCGACGACATTTTTGCGATCATGGGTTTGAATTCATCACTATGTTCAAAGGCACCACGGCTGATCCATGTCTCCACCATGGTCCCGCCCCAAGAGGTGTTAATTAGTCCGATCGGGACATGCAATTGTTTATACAATTCCCTTGCAAAAAAATAACCTACTGCTGTGAAATCTCCAGCGGTTGCAGGAGTGCAGGGTTTCCAATCTCCACCGGCAACATCGTCTTTCGGCGTTGTGCTGACTGCCTTAGTTACAAGGAATTGTCTGATTTGGGGATAATCCGCATCGGCGATTTCCTGTTCATAGTTTTTTACTTTACCCCATCCTGCGATGGGCATCTCCATGTTCGACTGGCCCGAGCAAACCCACACTTCGCCAACCAGGACCTCACTGACGGTGATAGAGGTTTTCCCTTTTACTACCAATTGATAAGGGCCTCCCTCAGGCTCTGGATCCAGCTTTACGAGCCATCTTCCATCTTTGGATGCAGTGATGATTTTGGTTTGCTTGTTGAATTGCAGGGTTATTTTTTCCTTAGCATCGGCCCAGCCCCAGACTGGTATCGGCTGATTGCGCTGAAGCACCATGTTATCGCTGAATATTTTCGGCAGCCGCACATTAGCAAATGAACCAGCCCATGACAATAACACTAACGGCAATAAATATCCTTTTTTCATACAGAAGCTTTTATGAGTGAGTGGATGGATACATTTCACAGTGCTAATGTAGAAATTTATCCCAGACGAAAATGAGAAACAAAATGGAATCTTTTTGACTCTGGGTAAATATAAGCTTGTACCAAGGTAAGCCAACCGGGTTAAACAAATATATAATGTGGTTTTTGCATCTGCTTATTCAAGAGTAATTAAATTTGCCCGGCTCACTTATCTTAAAGCTAAAATGATATTGATGAAGAAATGTTGCCATCCTTTTAAAACAGCTTTTTGCTTTCTACTTTCTATTTTCTCCTTATTTATTTGCTTTGCACAGGATAATTATGAGATACAAGTGTATGGTGCAGAAACGGTGGCAAAACACAATACCATGGTGGAACTCCATAGTAATTTTACATTCGATGGGCAAAGGCTAACACAAAAAGGTGTTTTGCCTACCAATCATATACTTCATGAAACGATCGAGATCACTCACGGTTTCACGGATTTTTTTGAAGTGGGTTTTTATTTTTTCAATGCTATTGGTGATGATAACCGCACAAACTATGTTGGCAGTCATATCCGGCCCAGAGTTGCAGTGCCCAAAAGCTGGAACTGGCCCGTGGGTGTAAGCTTGTCCATGGAAGGAGGTTATCAGAAAAGAGCATACAGCGAAGATGACTGGACACTGGAGATCAGGCCAATTGTGGATAAGCAAATGGGAAAACTTTATGTTTCACTCAATCCAACTTTCGATAAATCTTTTCATGGACTTAACCAGAATGAAGGATTTGTATTTTCTCCCAATGTGAAAGCCTCTTACAATATAACAAAGATCGTTGCAGCGGGATTTGAATATTATGGTTCAATAGGTCCCCTTAATGATTTTCCTCCCTTTCAAAGCCAGCAGCATCAATTGTTCCTGGCCATTGACCTTGACTGGTCGCCTGACTGGGAATTCAATTGCGGATATGGATGGGGTTTCACGCAAAGCACAGACAACGCTATTTTTAAAGTGATTTTGGGATATAGGTTCCATTAGAATGGCTGCTTTTTTCAAGCACAACAAAGATTGCAGCGTAATAAATGGATGATTTAAAATCAGTAACCGATTGCTGTGAAGGATTGCATAAGTCTTTGGAATCCCAATGAACAAACCACTTCTATGCGCTTACTTTAGCTTTAAATCTTCAATAATCCCTTCAATCCTTTGATCGAGATGGGCTTTTGTTTTTTCGTAATCAGCAACGCTTGAAAGAGTAGTGTTCACGCTGAAATAAAATTTTATTTTCGGCTCAGTACCCGATGGCCTTGCGGAGATTTTGCTTCCATCTTCCAGGATGAATTGGAGTACATTGGATGCGGGCAATTTTATTTCCCAGATTTCGCCGGTAAGTAAATTTTTCCCTTTACCCAAATCGTAATCCAGCAACCGGACAACAGCAGAGTTATTGATTGTTTTAGGAGGGTTGACCCTGTAGGATTGCATCATATCAGCAATTTCTTTCTGCCCGTTCATGCCTTTCCTGGTAATGGAGATCAGATTCTCTTTATAAAAGCCATATTCAACATACAAGTCAATCAACTTATCAAATAGTGTTTTCCCATTGTTTTTTTCATATGCCGCCATTTCGCACAAGATAGCCACAGCACTCACGGCATCCTTGTCCCTCAGTTTGCTTCCAATCATCAGGCCATAACTTTCTTCCCCGCCAATGATATATTCTTCACTAGATTCCTTTTCTTTTATAAGCTCCGCTATCCACTTAAAACCCGTCAACACATTATAACACTTAACATTGTTTTTCTCCGCGATCTTATCGAGCATATCGGTAGTCACAATTGTTTTCACAATCATGTCATTTGGCTTTGCGATGCCTTTGGATTTCCGGGCCTCCAGCATGTAATTCACAGCAAGCACAGCGGTCTGGTTGCCATTCATCAGCACCCATCTGCCATTCTTATCTTTAATACCAATTCCCACACGGTCTGCATCAGGATCGGTGCCCAACAAAATATCAGCATCAATATCGGATGCTTTTTTCAAGCCTATACTCATCGCTTCACTCTCTTCCGGATTGGGATAAACAACGGTCGGGAAATTTCCATCTGGCACTGCCTGCTCGTCCACAACATGCACGTTGTTGAAGCCGAAACGCTGCAAAACCTGCGGCACCAATTTAATCCCCGTCCCGTGTATGGGTGTATACACAATGCA
>DATMMJ010000271.1:0-7257 GCA_035569795.1 Puia sp.
GCCGCTGGCATGGCAAACACCCAATACCCTGGGATTTCTTTTACACATTCAACAATGTCGCTGGTGAGGACCTTAACTGGTTCTGGAGCAACTGGTTCTTCTCCAATTATTATATTGATATGGCGATAGAAAAAGTAACTAAGACAACAGCAGGCTATGATGTTTTAATAAATAATATTGGCGGCTATGCATCACCGGTAGACGTGCTGGTAAATTATGCTGATGGCACCACCGAGACGTTGCACCAAACGCCCCGGATATGGCAAAAGAACCAAAAACAATCAACAGTGCGTCTCTCAACAAAAAAGAAATTGCAATCAGTAGAATTAAAAGGTGGCATTTTTATGGACGCTGACGAGAGTAACAATGTTTGGAAACAATAGTGTAACCACCAGTTGAGTTAAAAAGACTCTTGGCCCCAGATTATTCTTTGCCCGGATGATATTGCTTTTCTACATGCTGTATCACATCTTCCTTGTAAAAGAAAACATCCTTCAATTGCCCGCTATTATACATGGATGCCTGATCGGCGAAGTGTTTGGAAGTGGGGTCACTTGACTGCCCGCCCGTCACAATTGTTTTTGCACTTACTTTCTTGCCAAACTCAACTGCGGCGATAAAACTATTTCCTGAACGGCCATATTGCTTTTTGGAATTGTTATACGGCCTGCTCTCAAAAGCAGGCAGGCAGCCCCATCTTGCCGATGCCAGGCCAACTGGCAGGCTCGGCAAATCATCATTGAATATCTCTTTCACTTTACCTGTGTTACGCTGAAAGCGATTAATCTCTCCCCAGGGGATTTTCCATGTGCTAAATTTCGATTCAAGGATTTTGATGGTTGACAGTAAAATGTCCAATTGTTCTTTGGCAGGAGTCGTTTTTGCAAGCAGTTTAAACAATTCAATTTGATCATTTTCATTTGCTTCTTCTCGTAATTTAGCTAATTTCAACGCCATCTGGTTTCCCCAAAATACGGCAAGTGTTGTAGCCACAGAATTTTCTGAAGAATACATGTCCCACGACTCCAAAACCTGAATCGGTTCAGCAAGCAGCTTTTTGATGGAATCTTTCTCCCCGGTTTTTTTATATGCATCAAAAAGCGATGGCAATAAAATGGCAAACGCCGAAAGATACCTATCGTAGCCAGATGCGATGACGTTATTTATCGTGAATTTTTTGTTATTGTCAAAGAGGCGAATCGCATTTAGTGCACGTGGGTTCTGCACCCCATCCGACATATAGGACGGATAATCTTTTTTGTTCGGGCTGCTTTTTCCTGAAGCAGTAAATGGCGTGGAATTGCAATTTTGTATAAAACCACTGGCGGGGCTGTATATGTGTATTGTTGCATCCAACGGGTGGATGCCTTTCCATTCGGTTGCCGGAGTTGAGCCATCTACAGGTAATGACCAGTTGTAAGCGGTATCGCGGATTGGCATAAAATTTCCGTGCCAGTATGCAATGTTGCCTTTATCATCTGCATACACAGTGCTGTTGGAATTATCGGAGCGTAGGTCCATGATTTTTTTAAATTCTTCAAACCCTGCAGCTTTCGTACGCAACCAGGATTGCAGTAAAGCTGAGTAAGAACGATTGTTTTCTCTCAGGCTTAGCCATTCTCCATCACGGCTCCCCATCACCGGGCCATGGTGTGTGTAATACACAGTTAGCGGTATTTGTAAAAGACTGTCTTGCTTTTTATACCTTAACATGATTTGTTTTTTTCTCACAGGTCTCGGTTGCTTATCGTACTCATAATAGATAGAATCCCCTTTAAGGGTGATTTTTTCTTTATAGAGATCAGAAACATCAGCATAACTTGTCGTGTGCATCCAGCCACAATGCTCATTGAACCCTTGATAAACGAAAAACTGTCCCCAGGTAACAGCGCCGTAAGTATTCAGGCCTTGCTCACTGACAAGCTGCGCTTCCGTCCGGAAATAGAAAGTAACATGGGGGTTGACATACAAGATTGCATTGCCGGACAGCGTTCGTGAGGGACCAAATGCAAACCCATTGGAACCGCTTAAATTTTCCCGGTTAAGGAGTGCGGGATTTTCCACCATCGCAATTCCCGGAATATTTTTGAGTGGATATAAATTCTTTATATCCTCCAATGTGATGCCTCCTGTTTGCGTTGCTGAAATGCTGCCATCTGTGAACATCAGCGGAAACCATGGCTCGAAATGATTTAATACGTAACCATGTGTCTTCGGGTGCGTGACAAGATAAAAATTCACGCCATCAGCAAAAGCAATTAATATTTTTTTGAACCAGTCCGGGCTGTTTGCGTAATCACTTTTTGCTTCCGTGCTGTCATAGATCAACTGCATCTGCAGGTCATCGTACACTTTAGCGATGCCATCCACCTCGGCAAGTCTGCCCATTACTTCCAGATAGTTACGCTCAACCCTTTCAAAATTCTCTTCGCATTCCGCATACATTAATCCAAACACTGCATCTGCATCTGTTTTCCCGTAAATATGGGGGATACCCCAGGTATCCCGGATTATCGTGACACGCTGTGCCTGTTGCTGCCAGGTTGCCAATTGCTGCTCATTAAAATTTTGACCGAAAGAAATCGCAGGAAGCAGCAAAAATAAAAGCCATTGTTTCATTATGATAGTTTATAGCACTAGGAGAATTATGAACGAATTTTAGAAACGAGCCAATTTATTTTTTCGCTCAAAGGCCGTGTGGACCTCCTCAAAAATACAAATCTTACCCAAACAATAAAGTATGACTGCAAAACAGTGGAGCGAGGTTGCCTACGGGGTGAAAGGTTTCTCCTAAGGCACGCTGCAATACCGCGAAATTCTTGCTAGTTTTACTTCTTTGCGAAATCCATTGAGTCTACAATCTCCCCGTTTCCAAGCATTTTATCGCTGTAAACCGGATGCTTATTGCCAAGATATGGGTTTATCACTTTGTTGGAATTGTTTAGCCAATAGCCTTCCGAAGAATCCTTGAATGCCATCGGGCTTTTTATATAATAGATTATTTGTCCGCTGTATCGGACCGTTCTGATGATGTTATATATTTCATCTGTGAGCATATTGAATGCCCTTCTTTTTTGTTCGATAGTTGTTTCCCCAATGAAACCTTTTGTTTCGCTGCTGATACTAATTGCAAGATTTTGCGCAGTGAGAATAATGGATGAATCCCCTTTCAATTCTGAGAAGGGAAGGCTGTCTGCTTTTTGCTGCAACGCCTTTGCAGCAACGTCTGCTTTGGCAGAGTCCCACTGTACCAATGCATCCCTTATTCCAAAATAGTCGTTCATTAATCTTGAAAAGGAATGATCAAAAGCATTTGAGTTGCTACTGATCGAGAGGGGTTGGTCTTTTTGTTCGTCAACAGGTTTTGCCTCTTTGCCGGAGAACAATTGCCAGCCCAAAAATGCAGCTATGCCAGCAATGGCGATTAACAAAAGCAGTTTCTTCATAAATCAAATTTTTGTTTCAAGTAGCCTGTGACAAACAATACAAACAGACAAAGAAAATGCACTGTGTGGGTTGCGTCGTTTGGGTAAGTTGTGCAAAATCTTAACCGCTAAGTTAATCCTTAAAAATTATACCCTTTGTTTGCCTTACTTTTGCAGCTTCATTTAACAAAAAATTTTTGAACAAGTATGCTCGCCGGACTGCAGAATGTTACATTTGAATTTGGCGCACGGACGATCCTGAAAGATGCAACATGGCACATTCAGCCAAACGAGCGCATAGGGCTGATTGGATACAACGGCACAGGCAAATCCACTTTACTGAAATTATTCGTTGGCGAATATCAGCCATCAGAAGGCACCGTCGAGCGAAGCCGAAACAATACAATTGGCTACCTGCACCAGGATTTACTGAGCTTCGATACCAATGGCTCCATTTTGGAAGTAGCTATGGGCGCATTTGAGCAAGTGCTTCAATTGGAAAAGGATATCGAGCGGCTTGGGACCGAGCTTGAAAACAGTCCTGAAAATGAAGAATTGTTGCATGAGTACACCGATAGCCTGCATGAAATGGATGTACTTGGCGGTTACAATATACATCACCAAACAGAAGAGGTACTGCAGGGTCTTGGGTTTTCCAATGCCGATCTGCAAAGGCCGTTCAGCGAGTTCAGTGGCGGCTGGAGAATGCGGGTCCTGCTGGCAAAGATGATATTGCAGAAACCAGATCTGCTCCTGTTAGACGAACCTACTAACCACATGGATCTACCATCTATTGAATGGCTGGAAAAATACCTAGTTCATTATCAAGGCTCGGTGATCATCGTCAGTCATGATAAATATTTTTTGAACCGCATGGTCACAAAAATCGTAGAGGTGTATCAAAAGGAGTTGCACATTTACAATGGCAATTATGATTTTTATGAAACTGAAAAAGAGATGCGGATAGAACTGCAGCAAAGAGCTTACGAAAATCAAAAGGATTATATACGCCAGCAGGAGCGTTTCATTGAGCGATTCAGGGCCAAAGCCAGCAAAGCGGCGGCAGCGCAAAGTGCAATGAAAAGACTGGATAAATTAGAGCGCATCGAAGATGTTGAGCTGGAGCGGCCGAATATTAAAATCAATTTTCGTGTCGATAAGACGCCGGGCCGTGTGCTTGCAACTTTAAAAAATGTGACCAAGAGTTTTGGCGATATTAAAATCATTGAGAATGCATCTGCAGAAATCGACAGAGGAGATAAAATTGCTCTGATTGGCGCAAATGGGAAAGGCAAATCAACACTTTTAAGGATTATCGCTGGTGTGGAAAGTTTTGAAGGAGAAAGAACTTGGGGCCATAATGTGGAAGAAAGTTTTTATGCGCAGCACCAGTTGGAAGCGCTCAATGTGAACAATACCGTTCTGGAGGAAATGAAATTATGCGGCAGCCAGAAAAACGACTTAGAGCTCAGGATACTGTTGGGCTGTTTTTTATTCAGCGGCGATGATGTGGAAAAGAAAATAAAAGTGCTTAGTGGTGGAGAGAAAGCAAGAGTGGCACTGGCCAAAACCATTGTAAGCAAAGCCAATTTCTTGATGCTGGATGAACCTACCAACCATTTGGACATGCACTCGTGCGATTTGCTGATAGAAGCACTCAATAAGTATGAAGGCAGTTTTATTTTAGTTAGCCATGACCGTTATTTCATTTCAAAAACGGCAAATAAGATTTGGGAAATTGAAAACCATCAAATAAAAGAATTCAAAGGAAATTATGAAGAATGGGTTGAGTGGAAACAAAGGATGGCAGAGCGCCCGATAACTGAGCAAAGATTACCGTTGACTGAAAGCAAAGAGCAAGCCTCCGACGTAAAGCCGGTTGCTAACCCACGGTCCACCACGAGTGATATAAAGTCCATTGTAAATAAAGAAGCTAAGAAACAGCTGCAAAAACAACAGCGGATATTTCAGCAACTGGAAGAAAAAATCGCAATACACACCAATCAAAAGATCGACTTGGAAAAATTATTGACAGAGCCTTCCGTGTATTCGGATAGAAATAAATTCCAAGAAACTGAGAAGAATCTTGCAAAAACAACGCTCGCACTTTTTGCGCTTAATAAAGAGTACGAAGAAGCTTTTGAAAAAATCATGCAATTAGAGAATAGTAAATAAACAAACTTGAAATGCGCTGCAGTATAAAAATAAAAGCTGTAAAATGTACAGCCTTTATTTTTTATCAATGATTGTTTATTTGCAATCTTATCAGTTCACGATATTAAGCATCCTTGCAATTTTTTCATAGCTGATATTGCTTGGGATAGCAACGCCCGGAGGTACCGTAATATAGCGCACCTGCGCATTGGGGTAGATATCGGCAGCACCTAAAGGAATGCCAACTGGAATGCTCGACTGCAGTGCCAGACTCCCGCCGCCAGCCTGTATAACAGCTTCTACAACGAACGCCGCTTGACCACTCACAAAGGCAGTATATGGGAGCAAATAAGGCGAATTGATTGAGCTATCAGGCCGCATGTACACAAGAACAATCCCGGAATCCAAAATCTGGTTTGTAATTCCTGCCGCCGCGATTTGTTGAGAGTTTGCCGCGCCCGTAGGGGCTTTTGTCCAAATAATATCTGTCCATTGGCTGTATCGAACGTTTGCGACGCCAGTGTCGCCTTGTGGTCCTGTTGGACCCGTTCCACCTGCAGGACCCGTGGGACCAGTAGGTCCGGTAGCACCCGTTGCTCCGGTAGGGCCTGTTTTAGAGCACGCAAAAACTGTTACAAGTATTGCTGCCAGCAAAAAAAATGATGCAAACTTTGGTTGTTTCATAGTGTAATATTTAATAATTAGAAAAAATGGATTTTAAAAGAAGTGCATGTTAAAGAGAATATATGGAGGATTTTTAGAATGTAACCGAATAGATTTGGTCTCCCTGGTTGAGCTGACAAGATATAATTTATCATTGGAAAATGCAAGCCCATCAGAGCCAAAATATGGTATTCCTTTTAAAACTTACCTTAGCAAAAAATCAGCATAAACCCGGTTCTCTTGTTTTCATGAAATATTCCTTCCCTTATTCTTTATTTATTTTTCTTTCCTTCGGCCTGTGCGCACAGGATACTATTTCGCACGTGCGGCCTAAAATAGGATTAACCTTAAGCGGAGGGGGTGCAAAGGGACTTGCGCACATCGGCATCTTGAAAGCAATTGATTCTGCCGGATTGAAAATTGATTATATAACCGGCACCAGTATGGGTGGCATTATTGGTGCATTATACGCAGTTGGATATTCCGCCGATTCAATTGAAACGCTCGCAAAAAACATTGACTGGGATCTTCTTTTGTCAAACCAAGTATCGTTGCGCAGCATCACTATGGAAGAAAAAAGCGAATATTTCAAATACGATATCGAGCTTCCCTGGGTGAACAATTGGTTCCGCTTGTCGACAGGTGTTTTAGAAGGACAGGAATTATGGTTGAAATTTTCAGAGCTTCTTTTTCCTGTTTATAAAATAAAAAAATTCAAAGACTTTGGTATTCCATTTGAATGCGTTGCCACTGATGTGTCTACCGGGCAAGCTGTAGTGATTGATTCCGGCGAAATCATTTCCGCCATACGAGCCAGCATGGCAATCCCTTCTTTGTTCACTGCCGTTGAATATGATGGAAAAAAACTGGTAGACGGCGGAGTGGTAAGGAATTTCCCCGTAAAAGAGGTGCGGGAAATGGGTGCCAAAGTTGTTATTGGCAGCAACGTTTCCAGTGCACTGCTCAGCCCTGAAAAGGTAATCAATGCAATCCAGGTATTGATGCAGGTCGCTTT
>DATMMJ010000272.1:0-5779 GCA_035569795.1 Puia sp.
CACAGGTAAAAAAGAGCTGAGCTACGCAGTATTGCAGCCATACATTCGAAGATAATTGATGAATGCAATGAGCAAAACAAAAACCACAGCAGGGAATTATACCTGAGCAGGTAATTCCCATAAAAAACAATCACGGCCGACGGAGACAGCAATTGATGACTGTAGATAGGAAAAAGTGATAAGCGGTTGTTACCAGTGTAAATTTTTTCAAGAACTTTAAAGCAAACTGTGTATATGAAACGCTCTCAATTCCTTCATCAAATAACGATCGGTACCGGAGGTGCGATTGCTGCGCCTCATTTATTATTCGGACAGAACAGGCCTGTTACCACAGAGCCGCTCCCTGCAGAAAGGGTGAAAGAATTTGTGATTGCAGGCCATGGCAATTTTGATAAGGTGAAACAAATGCTCGCAGAATCACCCACTCTTTTGTATGCAACATGGGATTGGACTGGTGGTGATTTTGAAACAGCCCTGGAAGGCGCTGGGCATGTTGGCAATAAAGAAATTGCAAATTATTTGATAGGCCTTGGTGCACGGACCAATTTGTTCGTATTAACCATGTTGGGCAAAACACAAATTGTAAAGGCTTTCCTGGAGACCTATCCTCAATACCTTAACGCAAAAGGACCGCACGGGTTTACTTTTCTGCATCATGCTAAACAAGGTGGTGAAGATTCAAAAGAATTGCTCATCTATTTTGAGCAAAAGGGCTTGACGGAGACAAAGGTTGCATTATGACTTAATGCATTATGATTTGCGTTTTTTTGCAACTATCACCATTCGCGGAGACTTTTTTACATCGTATCCGTTCAACTGGTAATCGCCAAATACCTGCTGTATCTGGAGGCCGAAGTATGAAAGCATATCGTTAAAATCACCTAAACTAAATTTGGCAATCTTCTCTATAAATTCAATGGGTTCATTCAAAGCCTCATCTTCAATCATTATTTTTTTATAGAAATGCGTTTCGTCAAACCATTTGGTCAGGTGATAATAAATACCATCAATCTCTTTTTGTGATTTATGCACCAGATGATCCTCTGCATAATGCACATTCAGATAATCAATCACGAAAATGCCATTGCTTTTTATAGATTGGCCGACTGTGCGGATAGCATTGTAATGCTCACGCTCCGTTCTGAAATACCCAAAACTTGTAAAGAAGTTGAAAGCATAGTCAAAATAATTGATCCAGAATGGAAGCCTGACGTCGTGCTCGTAAAAATGGAGATTGTCTTTTTCAAACTGTTTTGCAAATTTAATGCTGTCAGGGGAGAGATCAAACCCGGTTACATCAAAGGCACTGCCAGCAAGTATCCTGGCGTGGCGGCCCCTGCCGCAGGCAACATCCAGCATAAAGGAACCATTAGCAGGGTTAAGATACCCAAGCAATCTGCTGATAAACGCTTCTGCTTCGTGTTCATCACGTTCAAAATATAATTTATGATAGTAAGGAGAATTGAACCAATACCTGAACCAATCACCAGGAACGTGCATGCGTGGGTTTTCTTGCAAAAGTAAGCGAGGAATTTATTAGTTGGGGATAATCATTTTGGCTTTGTGAATATTTAGGCTCGAAATTTCGGTCTTTGGTATTATGATTACACTATGAAATTGCTCAAGGTAACCCACAATCTATTTATTTTTTCCAGCCATTTTTTCGAATAAATTCAATTCCATTAAAATTCCGGGTGGTGAACAGGTTACATCTTGTTAAAGCATTATTTTTGTAGAACTGTATAATCCCATTAAACCGGTGTAACTGTGGCATTGATCAAGAGTATTTCAGGAATCAGGGGTACTATCGGCGGAAAACCCGGCGAAAACTTATCTCCCTTAGATATTGTAAAATTCACCGCTGCCTACGGTAGTTGGATCAGGCAAAATAATATCCAAAAAAAAATTGTGATTGGGCGCGACGCGCGCATGAGTGGTCAGACTGTTTCCAGCCTTGTCACCAGTACCCTCAATAACCTGGGACTGGATGTGCTTGACCTTGGCCTTTCCACTACTCCTACTGTCGAACTTGCTGTCATTTGGGAAAGAGCTGCCGGCGGCATTATCATCACTGCTAGCCATAATCAAAAAGAATGGAACGCGCTAAAGTTGCTTAACTATAAAGGCGAATTCCTCAGTGCTGGAGATGGGGAATTTATACTGGACAAGGCAAAGAAAGAAGATTTTATTTTTTCTACTATTGATAAATTGGGCACACATACATTCAATAATTCTTATTTGCAGAAGCATGTTGAAGCGGTTGTTAATTATCCGTTGGTTGATTTGGAATCTATCAAAAAAAGAAACTACAAAGTGGTTGTTGATACAATCAATTCGACGGGCGCTTTGGTAATACCTGCACTATTAAAAGCGCTTGGCGTTGAAGAAGTGATTTTACTAAATGGAGAAGTGAATGGCAAGTTTGCGCACAACCCCGAGCCCTTACCAGAGAACCTGGTTGCCTTAGGGGCTAGTGTTCAAAAAACAAATGCCAATTTTGGAATCGCAGTGGATCCCGATGTCGACAGGCTTTGCTTTGTCTGCGAAGATGGCAGTATGTTTGGTGAAGAATATACCTTGGTTGCGGTCGCAGATTATGTGCTCAGTAGAAAGAAAGGCAACACCGTGAGTAATATGAGCAGCACAAAGGCTCTAAAAGATATCACAATGAAACATGGTGGGCAGTATTATCCTTCTGCTGTCGGCGAGGTAAACGTGGTAAATAAAATGAAAGAAGTGCAAGCTGTAGTTGGAGGCGAAGGAAATGGTGGAATCATCATCCCGGAACTTCACTATGGTCGCGATGCACTCATTGGCATAGGGCTTTTTTTAAGCGCATTGTCAAATCACAAAAACGGGATAAAATCTTTCCGATCACGCTATCCGGATTATTTCATTTCTAAAAACAAAATTGAGCTGCAGAAAGGCATTGACGTAACGCAGATTTTTGATAAGATAAAAAAGAAATACAAGAACCACCCTATCAATACAGAAGACGGGTTGAAGATTGAATTTGACAATGATTGGGTGCATCTGCGCACTTCCAACACAGAGCCGATAATCCGCATTTATGCTGAAAGTAATTTTGAGACGACTGCAAATAACATTGCGCTCCGTCTGATGCACGATATCAAAGAATTTATTTAGAATCCACACTAAGCGGCTCCCCGATTGCATTTTATTGCATTCCTTTAGACATGCCTCTGAAGAAGAGCGCCGGAAATTTCGCTACCGTTCTCCTTATGCATTACATTTCAATTCTCAAACTTTTCTTGCAGCGCGCTTCCGGTCCTATATCCTAAATTGGGGTTATGAAAAGGAACCGACCCGGTGAAACCAATATCTTCGTTACAGATTTACGATTGCTGCAATCATTTTGTTAGCTTCAGCCTGCTGAAAATTGGTTATCCCGCCCTCACCGCAACTCAGAACATACCAGATGCCCTCTTTTTTGATATCAACCCTTTTAATAGTATAGTCTTTGAATTTTGCAACGTCCCCGTTTGACCCATTTTTCAGAGCGGTAAGCCCTTTTTGAAAATATTTAAATTGGTCTATATCCTTAAACCGATAAGTTGTCATAATTACATCATCCGTATATTGCTGGTCGCGGAACAGAAGAACGTAAGTCGTATCTGATTCTTTCGTGACCCGCTGCAGGGTTATTGGCCAGGTCCCTTGGCGCAATTCAAGGATGTTGATAGTTGCTGTATTTACAATTTTAAACTGTGCCTTTGCAATAAAGGGCAAGCATAGTGAGATCAAAATAAGCTTTTTCATAATCAATAAAGATTTGTTAGGTATCAGAATATTAAAGTCATAAAATAATAGGCTTCAGATAACTTCCCGCTTTTATAACGATTCAAGGCAAAATCTATTTCATAGAAAGGCCCTGAAAAATATAAAAAAATCATAAATCCATTACGTATTCTCTATTCAATGTAAGAGCCTTGATCATTTGCGCATTTCAAGAGACATAAATGCTTAGTTTCATAACCTTCTTATGGTATTTATCAGCGTATCAGCCTCAGCTTGCTGGAAATTGGTTAATCCCCACTGGTACCTTAATATATACCATTTGCCTTCCTTCTTTGACTCCGCTCTTTTGACAGAATAATCTTTAAATTTTGCAATGTCCCCATTATTCCCCTTTTTTAACACGGACAGCGCCTTTTCAAAATATTTCAGTTGGGCTAAATCCGGAAAAGGAAGGGTATCTAATACCACGTTAGTCATTACTTGTTGATCTCTGAATTGAAGGAAATAAGACTCACCCGGTTTGTCACTAGTTTTTTCCAGGCTTATGGGCCAATCACCTGAACGAACTTCAACCAAGACTGTCGAAGATGTGAGCGCACTGTTGAACCCGGCCTTGCCGGCAAAAGGAATAAATATCAAACTAAGAATAACTCTTTTCATATGATTATTGGTATTGCAATATAAAAATATAAACCAAAATATGCAATACGGAAAACCTTAATTAAAATATAAAATGTTTATATATGGGCAACTTGGCGCTATTCAATGGCTTTGCCATCTTTTTTTTCATCAAATTCGCCTTTGCCAGCGTGATAGAATAGTTATCCCCCAGTGGGGATATCTGGCCAATCCACCCACTGAGGGGCTAAAACTTGGATTAAAACTACGGACTCTTGCTCCATGAGAATCTTTACCTAATGTGGCTTTGATTTTTTTGGAAGAGATTTCGTATTTTGTATTTTTTTAAACCGGATAGTATCAAAGCATTCCTGATCATACTTGCTGCCATTATTGTTTTCGGAGGTCTCATCCTTGCAAAGATTTATATTTCCAAAAATCAAAAGGAAAAAGTGGTTGTTGCTTTAACAGGTCAGGTTGCTGACACAGCCCTGCTTTCAAAAAAAATTAAAGCGGATTCTCTGTATGATGTGAAAGAAGTGGTTTTTAAAGATAGCGCCATATTAATATCGGTAGCTAATCCCGATAAAGGCGGCACGGAAGCGTACTTTGATAAAAAGTATAAATTGAATGTTTACGACAATATCAATATGGTTGGTATTTACCAGTATGATCCCAAAAAACCTCTTCCTTCAGCATCTTTGGAAGACGCCATCATGGCCAAGGGAAAAAAATTAGGCAAGTTCCAGGAGGAATGGGTTGCTAAATTTATTGACACTACTGATGGCTCTTGCAGGCCGCTGAAAAAACACCTGCAGGCTTCATTAAAAAATCCAACAAGCTTTAAAAATGAGGAAACCAGCTATCAACCGGAAAGCATTTATAAAATGCGGGTGGTATGCAAATACAGGAGTACAGATAGTTTGGGAGCAAAAACCATCAACAGCATAATCTCGATAATAGATACAAGCGGTAATATTATTTCAGTAGAAAAAATTCAATAAGAGGTTGCGCCGGAGTTCCACAATTTCCAAATGCGGCCAACAGGATTCCCAGAAATCTGAACTCCGATCAAAATTGTTTTCAATTGTTCGCGTTGAGTAGCATCCCGCTTCTTGTAATATCCATCCTTTCCGAATTAAATTGCTGTAGATTAAACGCTAAAAAATGCACTTAATTCAAACCATATATTTGCCACAAAAAAGTATTACCGCTTGCATGTCTCGACTTACGAAGTCCAGGCAAATCAGTGTTTTATGGTAGTTAGGATATACTATCAAATCCCTTGTCCAAAGCTACGTTCCAATGCATGGATATTTCCGTTTACCATCGCTTTTCAAATTATTGATTAGATAATGCAGCATTTCAAATCGCCTATCTTTATGCCTACAATTTGTAATTT
>DATMMJ010000273.1:0-4010 GCA_035569795.1 Puia sp.
TTCAATTCGCGCACATTGCCCGGCCAAGTGTAGTTAATTAACAGATTTTTTGCCTCATCATCGAGCTGAACGGGTCCAGTCTTATACCGCTCTGCAAAATCAACTGCAAATTTCCTGAATAGTAACGGGATATCTTCTTTGCGATCGCGCAATGCAGGGACTCTTATCGGCACAGTGCTTAAACGATAATATAAGTCTTCCCTGAATTTCCCTCTGTCCGTCAATTCAAGCAAATCTTTATTGCTGGCCGCGATCACTCGCACATCTGTCTTTTGAACTTTAGAGGACCCAACTCGAATGAATTCACCCGCTTCCAGAACACGAAGCAATCTTGCTTGCGTACCTAATGGTAACTCCCCAATTTCATCCAAAAAAATGGTGCCCCCGTTTACTGTTTCAAAATATCCTTTTCGTGAATCGACAGCTCCCGTGAAGGATCCTTTTTCATGCCCAAATAATTCAGAATCAATGGTCCCTTCGGGAATCGCGCCGCAATTGACTGCGATAAATGGATTATGTTTTCTTGCAGATAAAGCATGAATGATTTGCGAGAACACTTCTTTGCCTACCCCACTTTCGCCAAAAATCAGAACGGTAAGGTCCGTGTTGGAAACCTGCACTGCCACCTGCAAAGCAAAGTTGAGAGCGGGTGAGTTGCCTATAATGCCAAAACGATTTTTTATGCTTTGAATTTCCATTCTATAAACTTGTTATTTTGCTGTTTAACAATGACAGCTGCTGGTTGGTTTATTGCTCTATATTACTTTCCCTATTAATGTTGCGCCAGTACAACTTACTATGCGCACCAGGGCATAATCGCCTTTTTTAAAATCCGCACCATTTTTCGGGAAGACCACTACCTTGTTTTGAGTGCTTCTTCCCATCCAATGCGCTTCGCTTTTTTTTGAATTGCCTTCGATCAGCACTTTACATTCATTTCCTACATCTTTGTTATTGCTTTGGCTCGAAAGCTGGTTTTGCAGTTTCACAATCTCTGCAAGCCTTCTTTTCTTTTCTGCTTCCGGTACATCGTCCGTATAACGGCGTGCAGCGAGTGTTCCTGGCCGCTCGCTGTAAAAGAACATATAGCTCATGTCATATTTCGAGAATTCCATTATGCTCAATGTCTCCTGATGATCCTGTTCCGTCTCTGTGCAAAATCCTGATATAATATCTGAACTAATACCGCACTCTGGCATGATCTCGCGGATACGCCTGATCTTGGCCATGTACCATTCGCGAGTGTAGGTGCGGTTCATCAATTGTAGGACCCTGGTAGAACCGCTTTGAACAGGTAGATGAATGTATTTGCAAATGTTTTCGTATTTGTTCATTGTTAGCAACACCTCGTCTGTGATATCTTTTGGATGGGAAGTGGAGAAACGGACACGCATCAAAGGACTGGTCAATGCTACTTTCTCTAAAAGTTTTGCAAAAGTGACGGTCTCCCCCTTTATTTCATCCACCCAGTAATAGCTGTCCACATTTTGCCCGAGCAGTGTTACTTCTTTATAACCATGGTTGAAAAGATCCTCACATTCTTTTACAATGGAACCGGCGTCTCGGCTTCTTTCTCGACCGCGGGTGAAAGGAACAACACAAAATGAACACATGTTGTTGCAACCCCGCATGATACTGACAAAACCAGTCACTCCGTTGCTGTCTAATCGTACTGGTGCAATATCTGCATAGGTTTCTTCGCGGCTTAGTAATACGTTGATTGCCTTTTGGCCGCCTTCTGCTTCCTGAATTAATCCCGGCAATGACCGGTAGGCATCTGGGCCGACGACCATATCAACCAGCTTTTCTTGTTCCAGAAATTTTTCTTTTAGTCTTTCTGCCATGCATCCTAGCACACCGATTAGCATACCGGGGCGTGCCCGCTTCTGCTGTCTGAAAATATGCAGCCGGCTGCGCACCGTTTGTTCTGCTTTTTCGCGTATGGAGCAGGTGTTTAGCAGAACGAGGTCGGCTTCTTCGAATCTGCGGGTAGCCCCAAAACCATTTTGATTTAAAATGGCAGCAATGATCTCGCTGTCTGCAAAGTTCATCTGGCAGCCATAGCTTTCGATATAAAATTTCTTTGTATAACTGTTCGCCTCTCCATTAGTAGGCACAAACGGCTCACCCTGACGCGTTTCATCGTGCACTTTATTCGTTACCAGGTCCAACATCGCTGTTTTGAAATTTAAGTTGGCAAAGATAGCAAAGAAAATCGTTTTAGTGACAAGTTGTCAGCGGAGGTTGGTCTGGTACCTAGCTCAATTTCTGGATGGTAGATGCTTTCTCAAAAAAAGTAAAGTCACGACTGGGTCTTGGAATCCTTTGACAAGGCCGACATTTGAGAATGCTTCGGAAAGTCCCCTGCTTTTGCCGGCTACCAAGTGAAGCTGCGCGGCCTACAGAAAAGCCTGAATTGGTTTGGTTTTCAAGGCTGCATTCGCAATTGCGGACGGAAACCTGGATTGAGAATCGTCCGTCAATCCAAGCAAAGCTGGTTTGCATTTTTTGAATTACAAATTTTGCTATGGTTTTTTCACCGGAAATATGTTCCTCTGTTAAGGGAATAAATGCAATTTTTGAGAATTTACAGAACGCTGATAACATGGCGAATTCCACTGGTTCTGAAATTGATCAGCGTCAGGAATTGGGATGATGACCATCATCATTGTTCACTAACTTCTTATTGATCTTTGTAACCTAAATAATTATTATGACATATATTATATCTCGACCTGAAGCATTGCAGCAGCAAATCAACGCGCATGAAAAAAGATCAACGTTTGCCCGTTTTATCCAATGGGCAACACAAGAGGATCAGGAACATCATATTGCATGGGTTGGAGGTTCAATAACAGTTATGACAGCCATTGCATTTCCTCTGACCATGGCAGCGATACTTATGAACGGCGAAATTTTTGGGCTTATCATTGTAGCTATGGTTTCTCTAGTATTAGTTGTAACGACTAATCTCGCGGCTATGCCTACACGCTATACTATTCCGTTCTTTTTCATGGGCATTTTAATTGACTTAGGAGTGATTGTTGCAAGTTTCCTGATGAAATAACATGAGATTAATACCCATTATTTTCCAGGCACAAGCGTTTAGTTTTAAGCGCTGTGCCTTTTTAAAGCCCAATTGGATCAAAGAACTCGATTGCAGAATGCAAAACCAGGACTCAAACCAAATGCGAGTTCGTCCTTGAATATAAATAAGCCTCTTTTTCCAATCTTTCACGGTGCGATGGATGAGCGATCTTAATCAAAGATGCTGCTCGCTCTTTCAAAGTTTTCCCATAGATATATGCTATGCCATATTCCGTTACAATATAATGAACATGAGCTCTTGTCGTAACCACGCCGGCACCCGGTTTTAAAGAGGAAACAATTTTACTTTCCCCTTTGCCGGTAATGGAAGGCATTGCAATGATGGGTTTACCTCCTTCAGACAATGAAGCACCGCGCATAAAATCCATTTGCCCGCCTACGCCTGAATACATTTTCGAGCCAATGGAATCCGCGCAAATCTGACCTGTCAGGTCAACTTCCACCGCGCTGTTGATAGCGGTTACCTTGGGGTTCTGCCTGATTACATGTGTCTCATTTACATAAGCTATATCCTGCATATCTATCAAGGGATTGTCATGGACAAATTTGTATAGTCGGTTCGTGCCAAGCATAAACCCGGAAACTACTTTATATTGGCGTTTCTTTTTCAATTCACCTGTAATAACACCCGACTCTATTAAGTCGATAATACCATCGGAAAACATTTCAGTGTGTATCCCTAATTTTTTATGCCCTTTAAGCATGCTTAATACTGCGTTTGGGATGCTTCCAATACCCATTTGCAGTGTAGCTCCATCTTCAATTAATGAGGCAACATGCCCTGCTATCTCACAAGTCATCTCATCAGGGGCGCCTATTTCTACTTCCAGGATTTTATCATTTACCTGAACCATTGCGTCAATTTTGCTTTCATGAATAAAGCCACCACCGTGGGTCCGCGG
>DATMMJ010000274.1:0-11066 GCA_035569795.1 Puia sp.
GGCGATACCATGATTGTAACGGCGAACATTGACCGAAGGGATTCAATCTTGAAAAGAGGAACTGTGATTAAAAGTATCAATGGATTGACAAGCAGGCAATTACGGGATACGATGTTTGATTATATGGTTACCGACGGCTATAGCCAAACCGGCAAGTATCAGTCATTGAGCAATGGCTTTAATTTTGGAAGCTGGTACAAAAACATATATGGCCTGGAGGACAAGCTGGATATTTATTACTATGACAGAGAGGGCAATGAAAAACAAACAATTGTCCCGGTGTATGATCCCCTGGCAGATACGCTAAAAAGAGAGACAGGTGAAAAAATGCCTTTTCATGACTTAAACAGAAAGGAAATAAAACAGCTACGGCTTTTTAACACCCGGAATTTACAGATTGACACCTCTGGAAGTACGGCCTTCATGACACTGAACACCTTTTCGAACGGCAATCAGCTCAAGAGATTTTTTCGCCAATCCTTTAGAACACTTTCTGAAAATCAGATCAAAAACCTGATGATCGATTTGCGTTCTAACGGAGGGGGGGATGCGGGGAACTCCACACTACTAACAAAATACATTATAACTAAAAAATTCAAACTCGCCGATTCTTTATACGCCATAAACAGGAGCAGCCGTTATGACAAATACATTGAAAAAAGTTTTTGGTATAAGGTGCTGATGGTTCTTGTTACCAGCAAAAGAGCGGATGGAAAATACCACTTCGGGTATTTTGAACGCCATTATTTTAAACCAAAAGCCTATCCTCATTACAACGGAGATGTGTATCTGCTTATCGGCGGCAATTCTTTTTCTGCGACCACCTTGTTTGCAGGAGCGCTGAAGGGACAAAAAAATGTAACCTTGGTGGGGGAGGAAACCGGTGGCGGCTATTATGGCAACAACGCATGGATGATACCGGATGTGACGCTCCCCAACACAGGCTTGAGGTTCCGGTTGCCAAAATTCAGACTGGTGGCCGATAAAAGCCGAGTTAAGGATGGCCATGGTGTTATGCCAGACGTACTGGTGCTTCCAACAGCCGAAGCGATTAAAAAAGGAATTGATATTAAAACAGTAAAAGCGACCGAGATTATCCAGACGAAGGCCCATACCAATAGTGCTTCCATAAGATAGGATCATTCTCCTTCAACAATGAGTCTTTCCAGATTTAGATTTTCATCAAGCACAGCAAAATCTGCTCGGCTACCGGGTTTGATGCACCCGTGTGTTTTATCAAGACCAACCAATACGGATGGGTACAGAGAACCCATCCGCAAGGATTCTTCCACACCGATACCTACCTTTTCCACCCCATTCTTTACGGCCTGCAACATGGTTAATGCAGAACCAGACAGCGTTCCGTTTGGTAAAGTATAGCGGTCCTTTTTGAATACATGGGGGTATTCCCCATGCATTACTTCAGCTACAGCATCCGTGATAAAAAATAATTTTTCATGCATTATTTTTTTGCTGATCCGCACCGACGCGTAATCCACATGTATCCCGTCGCAAACGATGCTGCTCATCACCCCTGAATCATAAATTGCACCAACCATCCCGGGCTCGCGCCCCTGCAGGGGCGACATGGCGTTAAACAAATGGGTAGCAACCGGGATGCCTGCATTAAAACCGCTGATCGCCTCTTCGTAGGTTGCATTGCTATGCCCGGCGGAAACGAGGATCTTATTTTTTAATAATAATTCCACAATTTCCCTATCACATTGCTCCGGGGCAAGTGTCATCATCTTAATGACATCTTTTCCTTTTTGCAAAAGCAAATGCACTTCCTGAAGAACTGGCTTTTTTATAAACTTTTCAATGTGCGCGCCCTTTTTTGCAGGATTGATATAAGGCCCTTCCAAATGCAGCCCCAGTAAGCCCTTACCCCCACCAGCCCAATATTCCTTTACCACCTCAATACCCTTTAAAAATTTTTCCGTGGAATTGGTTGCCATAGTTATCATAAACTGCGAGCAGCCGCCTTGCAAACAATATTCATACGTAGCTTCCAAGGCCTCCGTAGTCAATTCCGTGGAGAACAACTTTCCATTCCCGCCATAGATCTGAAGGTCGATAAATGCTGGGGCAAGTAAATAGCTGCCTAAATCCTTTTTCATATAACGATTAGGGATATCCGAAGAAGCCACCACATCCACAACCACGCCTTTATCTACTAATATGGCTTTTGAGGTTACCATATCATATCCTGTAAAAATCCGGTTGGCGACAAATGCTGTTGGCATAGTTTTATTTAAACAAAAACAATTCTCTCAGGGTTGTATAAAAAACTCGTCTGCATCTTTCCAGAAAGGAAATTTTGTGCGGGCTTCCTGCAAGTTCTGTTTATGCAATGTGCATGTGAAAACCTCAGGCTTATGTTCCTGATGATATAAGATTTCACCAACAGGACCAACAACCATAGAATCCCCGCTGTGGTAAAGCCCACCCCCATCTTCGCCAACGCGGTTTACTCCTACCACATAACACTGGTTTTCTATTGCCCTTGCAACCAATAAGCTTTTCCAAGCGTGGTTGCGGCGCTCGGGCCAGTTGGCAACGTATACCATCAGGTCAAACTCAAGCCCGTCTTCATTTTCATGATGCGGGGATTGCCTCGACCATACCGGGAAACGCAGATCATAGCACACAAGAAGATTGACCTTCCAGCCTTTCACTGATGCAATCAAGCGCTTGTTACCCGCAGTATATTTTTCATTTTCACCCGCAAAACCAAAGCGGTGCCGCTTATCATAGTAGCCCAACTCTCCGTTTGGAAGCATCCATATCAGCCGGTTAAAATATTTTCCATCTTCTTCAATGATTATGCTTCCGGTTAGGATGATATTTGCCTCTGAGGCAACGGCTTTCATCCAGGAAACACTTGCCCCATCCATTTTTTCAGCAAGCGGTTCCGGGTTTATCGCAAAGCCTGTACTAAACATTTCTGGCAAAATGACAAGCTCCGTTTTTTGTTCGATGCCTTTGATTTTTTCTTCAAACATCCGGAGATTGGCAGTCTTGTCTTCCCAGTGAAGGGGTGCTTGAATGGTCGTAATAGTGAGCGTTGACATGGTTGGATACAAAGTGATAAAGTTAATGGATTAGCACAAAAAATATACTCCGTGGCCTGGAATTTTCTTAAACGTTCCGCGAGTCTTCTTGTTTTGGATTATTAATAAATTGGTTTATCAGTTCATGCTCAAATCCTTTTTGCAACAAATAATCTCTGGTTTTTCTTTTCCTGGTAAAAATATTTTTTTCGCTTTTTAAAGATCCCCATTTTGTCTCTGCTAGTTTTAGGAATGTCTTACTATACGATGCATCATCAATTTCCCCGATCGCTTTTTTTATGCAATACGCACTTATTTTTTTTTGCAACAGCTCATATTTTATTTTTACCCTGCCCCATTGCCTGATGCGGAATTTGCCGCCCGCAAACGCAATGGCATAGCGCTCCTCATTGAGGTAGTTTTCTTCAATAAGCTGTGAGATAAGCTCCTCAACCTGGCTTTTCCATAGACCTAGTGAATACAATTTTTCCTTTGTTTCACTATGGCATCTTTCTTGGTAGAGGCAATAATGCCTTGCTTTTTGCAATGCCTGCTCAGTGGTTAAATATTTTCTTTGGATCATTCAAATAAAATGCAAATCTACGACAGCTTTAGAGCTTAATATTTGTGACATGTTGCAAACCCGCATGCGCACTCCAAAAAGGATTAACTTCGGTATACATAATAAAATGAAAATGTCTAATCAAAGCGAATTTGTAGCAAAATTAACCCTTGATGCCTGGAATGGCCAGGTGAGCCGAGCCGATAAATTCTTTAGCGCGCATTCCGATGCGCAACTGGAAAATGAAGTATCACCAAACAGAAATACGGGAGTTTATCTTTTGGGTCATCTCACCGCAGTGCACGACAGCCTGCTGCCCTTGCTGGGGTTAGGGGAAAAACTATATCCTGAACTAGAGACCCCATTCATCAAAAATCCTGACAAATCAGGGATCCAAAAACCTCCATTAAAAGATTTGAGAAAATGCTGGAAGGAAGTAAATGCCATCTTAAACCAAAAGTTCAGCGAATTCACCATTGACCAATGGCTGCAAAAGCATAATGCTGTTTCTGAAGAAGATTTTCAAAAAGAACCGCACCGCAACAAGCTGAACGTACTTTTAAGCAGAACAAATCATATCGCCTATCATTTAGGCCAGTTAGCATTTTTGAAAGATTAGTGTGTGAACAACTATGGGAAGGCTGGTAGTCGCGGCGCGCTATTGCGTGCAAAACTTCCTTCTTAGTCACATAAAATTAACAATAACTATTGCGAACCCTAAACTGCGTTGGTATTAGCCAAAAATCAGTAGTTTCGCCTCAAACAGATAAGAACATGAAGTTCATCGTTTCCTCTTCCGCACTACTCAAACAACTGCAACAGATTAGCGGAGTGATCAATGCCAACACAGTATTGCCAATACTTGAAGATTTTTTATTTGAAGTGGAGAAGAATAAACTTGCCGTTGTCGCAACTGACCTGGAAACAGTAATGAAAGTGCATTTGGATATTGAAGCCAAAGACAGTGGCAAAGTATGCATACCAGCTAAAATATTAATTGATTCCTTAAAAAATATCGCAGACCAGCCACTGACATTTAATATCGAGAAAAATTTTTCTGTGGAGATAACCAGCGATAATGGCAAATACAAAGTGATGGGGGAGAACCCGGATAACTTTCCCAAAGAGCCTGCAGGGGACGATACTACGTCTTTTAAAACAACTTCATCTGCCTTGGTGACAGCTATTAATAAGACATTATTTGCAGTCAGCACGGATGACCTGCGTCCGGCAATGACTGGGGTGTATTTTGAAATGGATGCAAAAGGGTTGCAGTTTGTTGCCACTGACGCGCATCGGTTAGTGCGTTACAGGCGTACAGACGTAAGCTGCCCGAAAACAGATGCACTCATCGTTCCCAAAAAACCATTAAACCTTTTGAAATCCGCGCTTCCACTCAATGAAGACGAAATTACCATCAACTATAACAGCAACCACCTGTTCGTAATCCATGGTACTACATCGATGAGCTGCAGGTTGATTGATGCCCGGTTCCCTGATTACAAAGTGGTGATACCTGTTGATAATCCCTATAAACTCGTCGTGAGCAGAACTGATTTTCAGGGGGCGCTGCGTCGGGTGAGCATTTTCAGTAATAAGAGCACCAACCAGGTTGTGCTTACTATTCAAGGCAGCGAATTGCAACTGGCTGCACAAGATGTTGATTTTTCCTTTGAAGGGAACGAGCGCATGAAATGCCAGTACGATGGCGAAGACTTGGCCATTGCATTTAATGCAAAGTTTTTAATTGAAATGCTGAGCGCTACCGACGCTGATGAAATTAAAATAGAATTGTCAACGCCAACCAAAGCCGGTATTATTAAGCCAGTAGAACAAGACAATAACGAAGATCTGCTGATGCTCGTGATGCCACTGATGCTGAATGCTTAATTGTATCTTAAAAAATATTTGGATCCCGCAACTGGCGGGGTTTTTTATTTACATTGAACAATGAATTTCGTCCAACTGCGCTCTTATGACAATTACCTCAGTGCAAATATGCAGCTTTCCATGCTCAAAGAGCAGGGCATTAACTGCTACATAAAAGATGAATACACGATTACCATTGACCCGTTGTTAAGCCCTGCTATTGGAGGCATGAAACTGATGGTGGATGAGCTCCAAATAGATGGGGCGGAGCAAATACTCAAAAGCGCAGACACCGAATTTCTGCAAACCGTTGCCTGCCCAAACTGTGGCTTTCATACCCTTGAACAGGTTGTTCAAATAAAAACCCCAACCGGGTTTTTGGGAAAAATAAAATCGATACTTATCAACGGACAAGTTCAAGGAATAAAAAAATATTACAAGTGTACGGCCTGCGGATTTACATTTGATGAGCTTCCCAGTGATCTGTAGAAACTTTCCTCATTTAAGAAGTCTTACCCTAGCTCGGGAGTGTTTTTTTTGAGAGAAAAAATGGGGTAAATTGCTCTTCGTAAAGTTGGCCAGCATGCAAAATATAGTTCATTTTTTTCAGCATATCCAGTCATGGCAGCGCTCGCTGATCCTGATTAGTGGGATAGTTTTTTTCTGGATCATTGAAGGCATCATCCCACTATTTAGGTTCCGCTACAACAAATTTAAGCATGCGGGACTGAATTTATTCTTCACTTTCACTACCGTTATCATAAATTTTTTATTTGCTTTTTTAATTGTTTTTGCAAGCGATTATACAAGCCAAAATAAATTGGGTTTACTGTATATTTTTCGTCTGCCACTGTGGCTGTTTATTATATTTGGCCTGATGATCATGGATTTGATAGGCGCATGGTTCATCCATTGGATCGAGCATAAAATTAAATGGATGTGGAAATTCCATATCGTTCATCATGCAGACTTGTGGGTTGACACGACCACGGCAAACCGCCACCATCCGGGCGAAAGTGTGTTCCGGGCTTTGTTCACGCTGATCGGGGTTATTATTGCTGGAGCACCCATCTGGCTCGTGTTTGTATACCAGGCACTTTCGGTGTTATTGTCTCAGTTCAATCATGCAAATATTTCTTTACCCAAATCTCTGGATAATATCATCAGTTGGGTGATTGTTTCTCCCGACATGCACAAAGTACATCATCATTATGTGCAGCCGCTCACCGATTCAAACTATGGTAATATTTTTTCTTTCTGGGACCGTATTTTTGGCACATTTGAGTATGTCAAGGATACTCGGAAGCTAAAATATGGAATTGATAGTTATATGCAAGAGCAGGAGAACAACCGCATGAAAAAATTGCTCACCATCCCATTTGATACATACCGCCCGCCCGTTGGTGCAAAGTTTAGTGAGGGAAAATAATTTCCAGCAAGGATACTTTTAAGTTTTGCAGAGGATCTTTATCCTGAGGCTTCTGGGCTTTGGTTGTGAAATCACGCTATTGCTGTTGCTGCATCATCTCCATATATTTTCTGTAAGAGTTTTCCGGCACGCCTGCTATTTTTGGCTGAGGGGTTAACACTGCGGGCGCTTCCTCACTTGTCCTCCCGTCTTCATAGGAAACAGAAACGCCCACTTCTAAGGTGTGGCTGGAATTGCCTTTATACGTTCCCTTAACAGGTGAGCAATCATTAAAGCTTCTTCCAACTGCCAGGCGCACATGCAGGTCATCCACCACGCGATTATTTGTTGGGTCAAGGCCAAGCCATCCGTAAAAAGGGATATAAGCTTCAACCCATGCATGGGTCGCACCCTCGCCGCGCATTCCGGTTTTGTTCGGACATACATAACCGCTGACATATCGCGCAGGGGTATCGATTATTTTAAGCATTTCCAGCAGCACATGCGCAAAATCCTGGCAAACACCAGCTTTCAGTTTCCACACCTCATCCAAAGTAGTCTCCACGCTCGTAATGCCCTTGATGTATTCAAAATTTGTAAAAACGTATTCGGTTAATTTTTTTGCTGCCTCCAAAGGGGTTACTTCTTTGCAATTCAAAGAATCAACCACGCTTGTCAGATCACTGAGTGAATTAAATCTCTCTTGTTTCAAAAAATCTATGTACGGGAACTGCGTACGTATTTTTTTCAGTTCCAGCCATAGCGTTTCAGCAGGCTTTTCGTCGGTTGGCTGCGGGCGTGATTTTGTAACGACCTCGGTTCTCAAATCTATGACAAGTTCTTCATGAGGTTCCGAATTCATGAATGAGCCAATCTCATTGCCATAATAATCTTTATAGATATCGACATTAGGCTCGCCAGAAATGTGCAACTCGTGTTTTATCACTTCCTGGTAATCGTCGTTGATAGGGAAAAGAAGTATCTGGTTGGCGCTGTCTCTCACGGGACTGATATAGGTATACTTTGTCAGGTGATGAATCTTAAATCGCGGCATCGGTTTTATTGTTCTGCTGATGGTTATGAATGAATTTCTAAAAATAACATTGTTTTAGCGGGAATAGTAGTCTTTATGTATTTGCAAAATAATTTTGATTTAGCGCGTTAGCCACTTCGGACAACTCTTCTTTCACGCCTGTTAGGTATGCGTGCAGACCTTTTTGCTGTATGATGTCAACGGTTGAGTAGTTCACTTCACTTTTCAATTTGCCGATCATGAACTCCACTTTGTGAAAACTTTTCGCATTGCCATCGCTTTTTAATCTTGTAAAATACCGGTGCAGTTGTCCGATTGAATAAATGACAGACCTTGGAAAATCTTTATTCAGCACGATGAGCTCAACAACATTTTGTGGCTCAAAGCCGCTTCGGTAAGTTTTTAAATACAATTCATAACCAGAAATAGAAAGCAATAAATATTTCCAGTATGTAGTATCCGTTTTTGTAAAATCATAATCCATGTCGCTGAATTTTATATCCAGGATGTCAGCGGACTGGACGCCTCTTTCAATGAACTTGCCAATGTTAATGAATGCATAGCCTTCACCCCTTGCCATGGTAATATCAGAGGTACCGTAATAAAGCAGACCTTGCTTGATAATCACATCCAGCACCGTGATCGGGTCCTCCTTATAAAGCCAATGAACCAATCTCTCTTCGCGAACTGCATGATAAAAATCATTCAAGCATTGCCACATTTCTTTGGTGATATGGTCCTGAACGCTCCTTGCATTCTCCCTTGCATGGGTGACTATGTTCAAGACAGAATTCGGGTTTTCTTTATCGGTTACCATATATTGAATCACTTCTCTTGTATGGTGGGCCATGGCGGTGGCCTCCTCTTCATCCAGATAGGTGAAGGTGCGCAACACTGGCTTCCAGGAAAACTCGTTCAAATCATCCTGCGAAGATGCATAGTTGATTTTCAACATCCTCAAGATCCCGTCTGCCCGCTCCAGGTAACGGCTCATCCAGTATAAGCTTTCGGCTACTCTACTCAGCATGATGAAATTCTTTTAATCGTTTCGGGCGCCTGCATTAACCCGCGGGGCGGGGGTCGGATGAGAGGAGCCAAAGGTTCAATCCACCGATCAATTTATGCGTCAGGCCCCTTATTTTTCTTACCCTGCCAACACCCAAGTATCCTTGCTCCCACCACCTTGCGATGAATTCACAACAAGTGACCCCTCTTTTAGCGCAACTCTTGTCAATCCGCCTGGAACAATCTCAATCCCATTTGGCCCGCAAAGTGCATAAGGCCTGAGGTCCACTCTTCGCGGAACAAGTTTTCCGTTCATATAACAGGGCGCAGAAGACAAACTGATAATTGGTTGGGCAATATATTGTCTTGGGTCTTTTAAAATTTCCACTTTGTATTGGAAGATTTCTTCATCGGTAGCTTTATGGCCCATCAGCATGCCATAGCCCCCGCTCTCATTTGTTTTTTTGATTACCACCTTGTTCATGTTTAAAAACACGTATTCCTGCTCGTCTTTGTTGCCAAGCTGATAAGTGGGTACATTTTTCAAAACAGGTTCCTCATTCAGATAATATTTTATCATCGCAGGCACATAAGTATAAATGGCTTTATCATCCGCTACCCCATTTCCAATTGCATTCACGATCGCCACATTCCCCTTTCTATAGGCACTCATGATACCGGCAACGCCGAGGATACTGTTTGGGTTGAAAACGAGCGGGTCTAAAAATTCATCATCCACTCTTCTGTAAATGACATCCACTTGTTGCCGGCCGGCAGTAGTCTTCATGTACACGCGGTGATTGTCTACCATCAGGTCGCGGCCCTCGACCAGCTCGACCCCCATCAATCTTGCTAAAGTAGTGTGCTCAAAATAGGCAGAGTTATAAATACCCGGGGTGAGCACCACAATGGTTGGGTCTGCCGTTTGTTTGGGTGAAAGCGACACTAAATTCCTATGCAAAATGTTGGGGTATTCTGTTACAGTGCGCACATTGTTCTTTGGGAGCAGGTCGGGGAATAAGCGTTTGGTAATTTCCCGGTTCTCGAGCATGTAGCTCACCCCACTCGGCGTGCGCAGGTTATCTTCGAGAATAAAAAAACTGCCGTCGTTGTTTCGTATCAGGTCGATACCGGCAATATGAACGTAGATATCATGAGGCACCGGGAACTTGACCATCTCGCGCAGGTAATGGGGGCAACTGTAAATCATCTCCACAGGCACAACGCCATCTTTGATAATAAACTGCTCGTTGTACACATCTTTTAGAAAAAGATTCAGGGCCTTAAGCCTTTGCTTGATGCCTTCTTCAATATGCTTCCATTCGCGCGAGGTGATGATGCGCGGTATGATATCAAAAGGGAAGATTTTTTCAATGCCCTCGCCACTGCTGTAAACCGTGAACGTGATGCCTTGGCTCATGAATAAGCCTCTTGCCAGCTCTTCTTTTCTGTTCAGTTCATCTATGCTCAGATGCTGCATGAAATCAACAACACCCTTGTATTGCTCGCGCACAGCGGCATCCTCATACATTTCATCCCATGTATTGGCGTCCACATGATAATTATTTACCAGTTCGCTGGTTTGCATGGTTATGGGTTTGAAAGACTGGAATATTCTGGCAGGGAACCGTTAGGTTGGATAAATATAAAAAATAAATTGGCTCCCAGCTCTTTTAAAAAAAGATTCTGGCAAAAATGAGGTTGCATTTATTGCAGCATATAAAAACTATTTTTGCTGCCAAACTATTTTCATGCGCATCATTGCAATGATACCAGCGCGTTACGAAGCTACCCGGTTTCCCGCAAAACTGATGCAGATGCTGGGCAACAAAACCGTTATTCGCCATACCTACGATAACGCGGTGGCCACAAACCTTTTTGATGAAGTGATGGTGGTTACCGATTCTGATATTATCTATCACGAAATCTTATCCCATGAGGGCAAAGCAAAAAAGAGTATAAGACAACACGAAAGCGGCACCGACCGCATTGCCGAAGCTGTAGCTGATATGGATGTTGATATTGTACTCAACATTCAGGGCGATGAGCCTTTCATTCAAAAGGAGCCGCTGCAAAAATTATTGGATGTTTTTGTTGAAGACAAACAAACACAGGTGCAAGTTGCCTCTTTGATGC
>DATMMJ010000275.1:0-4025 GCA_035569795.1 Puia sp.
AACACCACCGCTTCCTGTATCCAAAATAAAATTCAATGTATCGGGATAATTGCCCATTTTGGCTCGAAGCAAAATGCAGCCAGAATATAATTGTTTATATGAAAAGCGGGTTATCAATCGGGAAGGAGGCTTCGGAGCTGCACCACCAAAAGCATCCCCAATGTTTATAGCAAAAAGAAGATGTACAGCAATGAAAAGGGAATTTAGAAAATAAATCATAGTTCTTAAATTTTTGGAGGTGTTTGCAGATAAATAAATTTTAATGTACTAAGCCCATTTATCGACATTGGCAAATTTTACCCTCGCAGAATAGGAGTCTGGCAAGAGTTTTTTCATATAGATTCAAAAAAAGTAATGGATGGCCCTTTTTTGCTTCATTTAAATAAACTGTCTTCACGAAGCGATGTATTACCTTTTCGCTTTATTATGATATTAGATATCGATACGGAGCCGGTTTTCTTTTTTGCGGCAAAAGCTATGAAAATGGAATCCTCCTTATCAAACTCTGAGTCAGCCAGCTCTCTGTTCATGCATTTTGCAAGCAACACAGGACCTCCTTCAAAATAGCCCATAAACACCCTGAAATTCTGATTGGATTCGATCGCGCTGAAGCTGTTATATCTCATGATCCCTTCTATGTCGTTTATGAGCCCTTCTGAATTGATGTAAACAACAACCATACATTTCATAATCGTTTTATTGAATAGTTCTCTGATTTTAATTTTTTAAAGGCAAGCGCGAAAGGCGAATATTTTAAAGCTGCTACTACTGTTTTATTTTCCCGAGTTAGGATAATTAATCCCGGGTCCAAAGAAACATTCGTACGCGCTGATTTTACCGTCTTTAATCGTAAAATAATCGCAGTTCCGGAATAATTTTCCATCTCTGTTGTAACCGTTAGCGATTACAAAAACACCATCTCTGTCCATGATCAGTTGCTGTACGTCAACCGTTTTGATATTGCCCGCGTTGGGCCAGCACTTTTCCTTAACGACATTTATTTTGATATGATCGTCGACCGGGCTGGAGAAAGTGAACCCGTCAGCGAGAATTTCGGTCATCAAATTCCAATCTCTTTTCTCCCATGCGGTATACCATGCCTTGATAATTTTTCCGGTTGCTGTATTTTCGAGACCGGCTGTCTGGCCCTTAATAGTCTGGGCATATCCTGTTTGGCTAGAAAGGATAACCCCTGCCAAAAGAACTTTGCTAAAAAGATTAGTCCATTTCATATTTTATTGTTTTATTATGTTGCACAGTAACGCGCTCAAAATACTTTCGGATGGTCATCTCAAGAATAGGCAGTTTATTAAAATAGGGGTTCCGGTTAAGATCCATCAGGATGCGAAAGGCCTTGTCGTTTTGGTTATTGTACTGCAATGCCACTGCGTAATTTATCTCGGCAAACGGGCTGGGGTAGACTTTTAACAGCGCCTCATAATATTTGCAAATGGCTTCCCAATCAGTATCTTCAAATTTGTCCGCAGCACAGTGAACATAAGCGATAGCGGCCTCCAGATGATAGGGAGAAAAGAAAGTATCTTCAGACTCGGTCAATAGCCGGTGTGCAAGCTTTATTAAGGAAGCGTCCCAATTGCTTCTGTCCTGATGCTCTAAATTCACAGCGTTGCCATCTGCGTCAAACCGGGCTTCAAACCGCGCGATGTTAAAGAGCATCAGCGCTTGCAAAGCTTTCGTTTCGGGGTTGCACAGGGGGCTGTCAAACAAAAATTTATTGAGCATAAGCGCATCTTCGCACATCATTTTTCCCCGGCTCATCTTTTTGCTTGGTTGTTTGTAGCCTTCATTGAATATGAGGTAGATTACTTTATGTATAACTGCAAGCCTTTCATTCGAATGGGCATCACCGTTAGCTGATAAGATCAATGCGTCGCTTTTTATTTTTTGCCTTGCGCGGTAAAGCATTTTCTCGATAGCATTTAATTCTACCCCCAATTGCTCGGCAATATTTGCAACCTTAAGATTGGCGACATATTTAAGGGCCAGCGCAACTTGCATTTTTGGCGTGAGGTGGGGATGGCAGCAGGCTATCAGCATCTGCAATTGTGCATCTTTAAAACCATGATCAGAAATATTTTCCCCGGCTGCCGGAACCGCTTTCGCTAAAGACAAATCTGCTGTTTTATCCATTTTTTTAAGCAAGTTGATGGACTTGTTCCTGCAGACCTTATATAGCCATCCGGATGGATTTTCCGGCATGCCTTGCTTTGGCCAACGTACTGCTGCCTCGGCAAAAGTTTCTTGTACAATATCTTCTGCCGACTCAATAGACAAACTCCGGAACGATTGTAAGAGCAGCGAGATCAGCTGACCGAACTTGTCTTTATAAATGACCTCGATACATTTTTTTGTTTCATTCATTATCCACAGCATATATTGTTGCAATCGGACGGACCTCTCTCACGGCTAGGCCTCGCTGTACCAGTGGACAGTTTTGAGCAATGGCAGCCGCTTGCTCAAGGCTCTCTGCCCGGATTATTTCATAACCCGAAATACCTTCGCGGGCCTCAATAAAAGGCCCATCGGAAAGGATGTGGTCCTTGCTTACATAACGGCCCTTTATCAGTAATGGTTCGCCCCTGATATAGTTGCCGCTTTCGATCAGTGAGTCGACCCAGTGGAGCATCATAGGAATGTTTGCAAATCGCTCTTCATCAGTCAGTTTGCTCATCCTAGCCAGGTCCTCCCTTATGATCAGCATATATTTTTCCATGATTTTGTCCTTTTATTGGTTTTATTGTAAAGTGGATATGATCTCGTTATATTAAGACAACGCACCATCCAAAAACCGGACATTGGATGAAAATAAAACGCATCCACCAAAGCATTTTGCTTAATAAATTATCAAAACATTCCAGACAGCCGTCAAAATATTGATCAAACGCTGACTCATTGCACGCTTGAAATAGGGGACAAAAAGATAAAGCTTCTTCTAAAAGAAAAGATTCATCCGCGTTTTTATCCCAAAAGCAGCTTGCGGCGGGCGGTCTGGACATGAGGCAGCAAAAGAACTGGATACCAGTTCCCGGACTATACGCAACTTCCCCGATGTTGTAGTGATAAAGAATGGGTAGGCATCAGCGACGCCACAAAGGGCCGCATCTATGAATTGACTGATCTGAGAAAGGAAATGTTGTCAAAATTCGGATGATTTCCTGACGCCGCCGACTAGCCCGCCCGTTTTTTCCGAAAAGCGTGAAAAATTTCGGATCCAGTCTGCAGACGCCATCAACTGATTGATTTTCACTGGCGCCTGGAGAACGCCACTTTATTTTGCATTGAAAATGACAAAACCTTGTTATTAGCGGGTACCATAGCAACGCTTGCTTCAGGAAAGCCTTTAAAGCAGTCAGAATGTGTAAGCGAAAATATTTTCAAAAATTATATGGGCACATATCAAATGATTGCTTACCCTAAACGAACCTTTGTTATTACGGGAGAAAACGAACAAAAGTATATTGCATTTTCTCAATACGCTACCGTACCACTTATCGAATTAACCTCAGACCAAATTCACGCTGCAAGGTGTCAACCCGACAGCTACAATTGAATTTCTAAACGAAAACGGTCAAATCAAAAAAGCGATCATATCGCAAAAGGGGTTATTTGAATAGAAAAAATAATATATTTTTATAACTCTTATTTTCTTCAAAAATATAACCATCCCCTTGCGGCATGCATTCACCCAATCAAGGCCTTGATTTTCCAACCGGGAATTTTTCTATTCCCCCGTTCCCATGGTAGTCCGTTTGCAACCTTTGCTGTCAGCAGCCACTCAAACAATAATTGTTTCCAAATGAAATGGTCAGTTTTTACGCGATGTATCCGGGTTTGTTTTTATGCTATCCCCGTAAGCCTGCCGCCCTCCCATGGGCCTTTGATGTCCTCGGTGCCAAAAATGCCCGTGATGTATATGCTCCATGAGCACTACTAAAAAGATAAGGAAGATTACTAAACCCATGATCTTATTAAAAAAAGCAAGTAGCTTATTCATAATTCTTAAA
>DATMMJ010000276.1:0-3255 GCA_035569795.1 Puia sp.
TTTAAAAAATGATTTTAAGAATGGGGGTGATTACAACATAAATAATAATATTATTACAAGGATATCAAATTCAAAAATGTCTTTTCGCGCTGATACCTCTTTTGACAAAAAGAATAATCTTTCATGGTTTAACCTTCAATCGCAGTGGGTTGTAGTTACCTACATGCATAAAGACAAATGGGATAAATATATTCCATCATACAAAGGAAACTTGTTGCCAAAAACAATTTCAATGCTTCAATCCAAATCTCCACTCAAAATTGTTGCTTACGGCATGAGCATTACACGCGGCCTGGACGTGAGCAGTTATGATACAGTTGCGCCATACATGCCAACCTATTGTGAACTGTTTGCGAGCGACCTAAGAAAAATATACGGGTACCCTGGCGTAATCATGTATAATGCTGGCTTGCCTGGCGCTGCGGTAAATTGGGGCGCCGACTATGCAGATAAATATATAAATCCATTAAAACCTGATTTAGTTATCATAGATTTTGGAATGAATGATTTTTGGAGATTTACGCCAGAAGAATTTAAAGGGTATATTGAAACGATTATTAGAAAGGTTAGAACCGCAAATCCGAAAACTGAGTTTCTCTTAGTATCAAACATGGACTTTGACCCTGATTATATTCTTGATTCAGATAGCAACAAAAGGTTTTATGTGAATAATATGCAAGGGTATAAAAAAATACTTTCTGACATGGAAACAGCAGGAATTATTAATATTGATATGACTACGCTGAGCGATATCATTTATCAAAAGAAAAAAGCAAAGGATTGCATCGCAAACCCGCTACATCCAAATGATTATCTTGCCAGATGGTATGCGCAGTGCATGTCTTCGCTGTTCAATCCAAAATTGTCAATTCCCATCAATAATAAAAGCAGCCCTCTATAATTCCATTAACAGTCAGATAAGATAATGAAAACAGCAACTGCAATTTTAACTGCAACTTTTTTTACAACAATGACTCTTGCGCAGGCAAATAAGTCAAAACAAATATCCTGCTCCAAACCATTTGTCCTTGGCGTCATTGACGAAATTCAATCCAAAGAGTTAGGAGAAAAAAGAATTTTGAACATTTATCTTCCCGAAGGATACAAACCAAACGATACTACTAAATATGCTGTTGCCTATTTGCTTGACGGCTCCGCCGACGAGGATTTTATTCATGTTGTAGGGCTTTACCAGTTCAATAGCTTTAAATGGATCAATCGCGTTCCCAAAACAATTATAATAGGCATTGCTACTATTGACAGAAAAAGAGACTTTACTTACCCGACAACAGTTGAATCAGACAGGAAAAGATACCCTACTACTGGTCATTCCGATAAATTCATTGGATTTATGGAGAAGGAATTGCAACCTTATATCGAAAAAAAGTTTAAAACAAATAGTTCTAAAACCATTATTGGTCAATCATTAGGTGCGCTTCTAGCGACTGAAATTTTATTAAAAAAACCAATGTTGTTTAGTAAATATATCTTAATTAGCCCAAGTCTGTGGTGGGATAATGGCTCTTTACTAAAACAATCAACAACCCTTTTGCAAGACAGTTTTTTGCAAAAGACTGATATTTATATTGGTGTTGGCAAAGAAGGACTTACACCTACTGAAATACCGCGAGTAATGGAAGCGGACGCTAATTTATTAGCTGAAAAAATAAAAAACATCAAGAGTAAAAATGTACATGTTTATTTCGACTATTTGCCGCAAGAAGACCATGCGACCGTTTCACATCAAGCAATTTTTAACGCTCTAAGATTATTGTTTCCGCAAACGACAACTAAGACGGAATAAAATAAACCTACCTAACGCGAGCCCGCCAAAATGAACTGCTCATGCTGGGGCTCAGGCCATCAGGGGCGAGCAGAAAAATATTTCGGCATTTGAACATGTTCAATAATTGCCTGGGGGAGGGGTCTGGCAAGCGATCTTCAATTGATCGGTGGTTGTTTTTTTGCACAGCGTAAACCGTCTTTTTCAGCGCTCCAACAGCATTTCAAAATGGAGAAGATCACATCCATTGTAAAAATCAATTCACCAATAAAACCGTTTCCGCAGCTTTTGCTGCACCAAGCGCTAAGCTTCTTCTGCCCGGCAGCGAACCTGCAATACTTATTTTTATGGTGCCTGGGGGACTAAGTTCTTTCCTTGATCATTCACTACGGAAAGTAATTCCGGGGTAATCGTGAAAACTATTTTTTGGGAAGCACCAGCTTCTAGCGATATTCTTTTAAAGCCTTTCAGGGCATATAAGGGTGTTGTAGTATGCAGGCCGTTATGTGTAAGATAAAGCTGGACGACTTCCTCGCTTTTGAAGTTTCCGGTATTCGTTACCGTTACCTCTGCTTCAAGAGTTTCATTTTTTTTGATTGTTGTTTTTGAAAGATGAATTTCGCCGTAGCGGAACGACGAGTAACTTAATCCAAAGCCAAACGGGTACATAGGTTCGGTAGACATATACCGATAAGTTCTTCCTTCCATCGCATAATTTTCGTAAGGCGGTAATTGGTCAAAAGATTTTGGAAAAGTTACAGGCAGTTTCCCGGATGGGGATTTTTTTCCGAACAAGATATCGGCAACAGCATTGCCGCCTTCTTCACCCGGATACCAGATCAACAGTACGGCATCTGCAATCTCATGCACTTCAGAAAGGTTCATCGGGCTGCCACCGGTAATGACGGCAATCACGGGATGCGTGTTATTTGTTTTGAGCTTGCGCAAAAAATCAATCTGGTTTTTCGGGAGGTTATAATCAAGCCTGTCGCCTGCAGACGGCGATGCAATGGACTCCCCTTCTTCCCCTTCCAGCAAACCCGAAATCCCCAAGACTGCTATGGTTGCATCCGCTCCCTTCGCTTCGCCGGTTGTCCAGTCAGCACTATTCACATTTTCTCTGTCTAAAAGAATTCCCTGACGATAAGTCATCTGTGATCCTGGTTCAATTTGTCCGGCCAGACCTTCTAATATGGTTACCAAATTATCATTCACACCGTAATAATTTCCAACTAATATGTCAATATTTGATGCATTGGGACCAGTAACAAAATATTTTGTCAGGTTATTTTTCAGTGGCAAAGCGCCATTGTTCTTTAATAATACAATTGATTTTTCAGCAACTGTTTTTGCTAACTGTCTGTTGGCTTCACAGTTGATGACGGACACCGGAATCTGATTATAAGGGTTATTTTCACGCGGGTCAAACAACCCTAATTTAAATCTCGTCCTCAATAAGACCCAAAGGGAAC